>NZ_JACARK010000482.1:0-10316 GCF_013386655.1 Pseudomonas sp. K5002
CAGGGTGCCGCTGGCGTGAGCCAGCTCCTGGCCGAGTTGGCCGAGGCCGTGGGAGTCGCGGGCGACGCCGTCGATCAGGCCGGTGATCTGGGTCAGAAAGTGATCGAAACGGGTGGCAAGGGAGACATGCACTTTTTCCGGACTGCCCTTGACGGCCTCACCGCTGAACTGCGTGGTGACGGCGAGCATTTTTTCGAGCATTTCCTGGCTTTCTACCGCTTCGGTCTGGCTGTGCACCGCGAGGTAGAGCAGGGCGACCGTCTCCATCACCACGTAGAACGCGTGGACGAAAATCATGCTCCAGCCGCCGTGATGCTCCATCACAAACACCGGGAAACCCTGGTGCTGCAAGGCATGAAACACCACGTGGTGCACCGCGATGGTGACGGCGGCCACCAGGATAGGCAGCCAGTCGCGGTAGAACGTCAGCACCGCCAGCAGCGCGAAGATACCGAAGTGCGATTCGATGACACCCTGGGCCTGGTTGATGTGCAACGCCGCCATCACCATCAGCCCAACGCCAAGGGCGCAACGCATCAGGCGGGTGCCGCCGATGACGCGATAGGCCAGGGTCAGCACCACGCTGGTGCCGCCGCCTATGAAGAGCGCTTGAAGCAGCGTGTCGTGCCAGAACGCCAGGCCGAGGGAGAAGAGGGTCATCAGCCAGATCAGGGCGAGCATGATGCGGTCGGCTTTGCGGTAGTGCTCGATGAAACGGGCTTGGGCAGGCATTCACTCGTACTCCATGTGGACGGGCCGGGGTGAGGCAAGCATGCGACGTGCCATACGAGCATGCGGGGAGCGAATCGGGTGTAGGGGAGCGGGGGTTGATTGATGGTAGGAGGTTATCGGCGGTGTTGGGTGGGGCTTTAGGGGGGATAAGCCAGAAGCTGCTTGTTACGAGGGGCTGCAATCGGCCAAAAGCGGTAAGTCATGATCAACTGCTATAGACCCATAGCTGCCGGTGAAAGCCGTCAGAAAACGGCCAGAAGAAGTGGCCAATGGATAGCACGAACCTGCTACGCTGAGTCCTCACAGGAGTGGGAGTCTGCCTTCATCCATAGGTATGTCAGTAGTCGGGTACAGGCACCATGCATCATATAATCGGCTTATATACCTCGGAAAAAACAGAGCATTTGTGGTCCCTGGACGCAGAAGACCGAATTGTTTTCAGATCTGAATGCTTTCATACGCTTGGGTATTTTTCCCTTATAGCACCTGCTTTTGAACGATATGCACAAAGAGATGCAGGGATAGGCATTGAATCAATGAATGTAATGTTCCGCTTGAGAAATGACGATTTAGCTGACGTATTGGCAATTTTGAAAGATCTCGAAACACAACTCTGTCAGCAACCAAAAAGTTGGCAGGAGTATCTCGGTGAAATTCAACATCCAAGGCAAGATAAGCGGCCAATCAAACCGCTGTTATTCAGACGTCGAGCCGTTCGGATTGTCCAAAGATTGCGAGCGTTAATGCTCAAAGCCCAAGTCCACGATAAATGCTTAGTATATGGAAATGGTGTTTGCTATCGAGCACTGAGCGGCACAAAGATGTCGCCCGGTACCGTGTACTCCTAGAGCCGAGCCTACGGTTCAAGCGTTCGCTTCATTCGTCCGGGACGGGATAAACCCCACCCGTTAATCAAACGAAAGGATCCAGCCAAGTGGCTGCTTCTGGCCGATAGCAGCCGGTCGTTCCGTAGGCTGCACGCCATCTGTGAGCTGGCAGTATCGGCCCGAGGAGGGGAGATCAAAGTTGATCCAGGCGCGGCCATTTGCATGTGGAACAGCAGGATCAGTCATGTGATTGCCCTTCTCGGCTCGTAATGTCCGCCTTCAATCGTCAATTGTCCTGGTTCTAACCGGGACGTGCTTAACCACCATTAGCCCGGTTGAACTGCCAACGCGTGGAACGACCCGCTATGCCGGCAAGTCTACCTGTATCTACTCATGGGTAAGGTACAGCGCAATGGATAAGACAATCACCGTCGATCAACTAGCGACCACCGACCTTGGATCAATCAACGAAATATGGCTTGGCGAGACGCATACCCAGCTATGCCTATGGCGTGGCGAACAGGTCTTCACCCACGAGATGATGAGCGAGGGCACCCACGACCAGAATGTCCAACGCTTGTGCTTGCAGTTGGTCAACCCTGACGATCAAACCGCCGTAGCCAGCGTTGAGGTAATTGTGCGCGAACGGCTGAAAAAAATGGGGAAGGAGGGCGAGTTTTATCCCGCAGAGGAGGCTGATACTCATCAATAAGAAGAGGGGTATCGGTCATTCAGGGGGAGTTGATCCAAGGCCTGTTGTCGCTTGGAGGCGTATCTTTCGATGAGGATCCTGGAACGCTTAGGGTGACTCACTCAATTCAGTAACCCCATGGAGCAACCAACAGGTTATGGATATCGAATTTCGCGGTAATGGCATGCGTGATAACCCGTCTGTAGGTACATGAATCGCCCCTGATTTCATAGGCGCGTTATGGATTCAACCGGTTTGTGTAGCCATCCAGGTCAAAAAACGATGGAGCTGAGTCGTAAACTTCTTCGGCTTGGCATCCGGGTTCCTTGCCTGGGACAAGAAAAAAGAGATCTGCATTCTCATACTCGGGTAATGCTGAACAAACTGCTCGACAAGCTCTTCCAGTGTTTGCGGCCACATCAGGTCCTGTTCAGAGCGAAGCACTTGAGTTGACCGGATGAGTTTGCGCGAAGCTTCTCGCTGCAAGCGCAGCGATTGCGTCGGTGTGGTCGCCTGGTCGATAAGGTCGGCATACCGGGTCAGTACGGATTCAAAGTCACCATTCACGGCAATGGCGATATCGCGCGACGGCTTGAACCGGTCGAAGCGTTGGGTCAGATCATTGCCCCATAAGCAACGACAGTGATGCTTGAGCCAATACCCCCAGCTCAATCGATTGTCAGGTGCCAATACTTCAGCACGACTACCGATATCGAAATCGATCTTGGTGACTTCGGCATGCCGACTTTCCAGCGTGCGCCTTTTCGACTCCAGCATTTCCAGATCCTGCGACGTAGGTGGGCTGTGCAGAATAAGGGTTAGGTCAAGGTCAGAAAACCCCGGCACGGCGTCGCCTCTCGCGACACTGCCATAAAGATAAATCCCGTCCAGCAGAGGTTCCGGCCGCGCGAGCGTCATGCAAACGTCCGTCAGCAAAGCCTGAAACTGTGGCTGCGTCTCGACGTTGGACACGGTGAGGATATAACCGTCCGCATCAGTGCCACGAGGTTGGAGTCGTTCCATGAAGCCGTCCTTGAGTTGCGTTCAGTAAAAATCGGGGTCAAACCCCATCAAGACGTGCGCCGGCCTTCCAGGCTGGAAAACACATACATACCCGCCAGCATCGCCACTACGAAGATGAGAATTTGCCAGTGCCCGGTAAACAGAAGGGCGATCGCAGGCCCAGGGCAGATACCGGCAATTCCCCAGCCGATACCGAACACCACGCTGCCTCCTATCAAGCGCAGGTCCAACTCCCGGTTAACAGGCAACTGCATGGGGGCCGCGAGCAAAGATCGTTTGTGCTTGCGTGCCCAATTCATAGGGATAACTGCCACGGCAATGGCCCCGACCATCACCAAAGCGAGTGACGGGTCCCAAGCCCCGGCCACATCGAGAAACGCCAACACCTTGGCGGGGTTGGCCATGCCGGCCAAGAGCAGGCCCAGACCAAAGATCAGCCCGGCGAGAAATGCGCTCAACTTGGTCATCACCTTCAAACCCCCAGCACATGGCGGATGAGGTACACCGTTGCAAAGCCCGCGGTCATAAAGCACACGGTCGCCACCAGGGAGCGGGGTGACAATCGAGAGATCCCACACACGCCGTGACCACTGGTACAGCCGGAGCCGTACCGGGTTCCCAAGCCAACGAGCAACCCCGCCATCACCAAGGCCGGCCACTGTGCCGTGATCTCGATCTGTGGCAAGACGCTAAACAGCCCCACAGCAATGGCGCAATCACCAAGCCAAGCAGAAACAACGCTTTCTCGCCCCAGCCCTCACTGCCAAACCGCATCACGCTGCCCAGCAAGCCGCTGATACCTGCGACTCGGCCATTCGCGAGAACAAACACGCTGACGGACAGCCCGATCAAGGCGCCTCCGCCTGAAGCCCAAGGCGTGAAGTTGATCCAATCAATGCTCATTTTGCAGTTCCTGCACAGGAGAGTAGGTGAGGGCTGTTGCTCAGCGAACCATCATAACCATCCGGGCGGGTCGGGGTCTGCGCAAGTCAGATTTTGCTGCCGCCCCCCATGGAATGGGTGAAACCCTGCTCCCAGTACTAAAGGAGGTGTCAATGCCCGCTAAAGGACCATTTCGGTCTGACGCCATAGGTTTAGGCTCAGCTTTGTGATCGTCAACGATGACAACAAGACGTGCCGCATCACCTGCGAGATGAGTAGAAAACCTCACTGACTCCCGTGTCTCCATAATAAAAAGAGGATTTATCATGAGTAGCACCTTCTTCATTCCCTCCGTGAACATGATGGGCATTGGCAGCCTTGACGAGGCGATGCTCGCAATCCGCAAGTACGGGTTCCGCAAAGCCTTGATCGTCACCGATGCCGGCCTGGCCAAAGCCGGCGTGGCTGCCAAGGTTGCCGGCCTGTTGGCCCAGCAAGACATCGACTCCACCCTGTTTGACGGCGCCAAACCGAATCCGACCGTCAGCAACGTGGAGAAGGGCCTTGAACTGCTGGCCCGCAGCGACTGTGATTTCATTATTTCCCTGGGCGGCGGTTCACCCCACGACTGCGCCAAGGGCATTGCCCTGTGCGCCGCCAACGGTGGGCACATCAGCGACTACGAAGGCGTCGACCAATCCGCCAAACCACAAATGCCACTGATCGCCATCAACACCACCGCCGGCACGGCGAGTGAAATGACGCGTTTCTGCATCATCACCGACGAAGTCCGCCACGTGAAAATGGCCATCGTAGACCGCAACGTCACCCCCCTGTTATCCGTCAACGACCCCTCGCTGATGGCCGCCATGCCCAAAGGCCTGACCGCCGCCACCGGCATGGACGCACTGACCCACGCCGTCGAAGCCTACGTGTCGACGGCGGCCACGCCGATCACCGATGCCTGTGCACTCAAAGCCATCGAATTGATCTCGGCCAACCTGCGCACCGCCGTTGCCCAGGGTGACAACATGACCGCCCGGGAAAACATGGCCTACGCGCAATTCCTTGCCGGCATGGCCTTCAACAATGCTTCGCTGGGTTACGTGCACGCCATGGCGCACCAACTGGGCGGGTTCTACGACCTGCCTCACGGCGTGTGCAACGCGATCCTGCTGCCCCATGTGTCGAGCTTCAACGCCAGCGTATGTCCGGCCCGGTTTAAGGATATCGCTCATGCGATGGGGGTTGAGACTCAGCAACTGGATGCGGAGAAGGGCGCTGCGGCGGCTATCACGGCCATCCGTAAACTGTCTGCGGATGTGGGGATTCCGAGCGGGCTCGTTGAGCTGGGTGTAAAGGCTGACGATATTCCGACACTGGCAGCCAATGCCATGAAAGATGCCTGCGGTTTTACCAATCCGCGTCCTGCCAATCAGGATGAGATTGAGCAGATTTTTCATACGGCGATGTGATTGATGTGAAGTGACGCTGGAGAGAACGCCCCGCCTTTGGTTGAAGTGCGGGGTGTTTTGGTTTTGTTAACCGAGAGGGTTGGAGTAGCTCACTGGCTGGCCGGCGGTCTGTCACGAGGGGCAACTGTCGGCCAAAAGCAGGCGTTCATGAAGCATTTCTGGTACATAGCGGACTGTTACAGCGTCTAAATGTAAAACTCCTTGCGCATTGAGCAATTGAGCTTGTTACCTTAGCTAGGCTTGGTGCGCATGGCACCGCATCATCCCTACGCTGGACAAGGTAGGGATCGAAGGATAGCGTTACGGGACGGATGGCTATGTGCCACTCGATCGCACTCCTTTAACTTTGTAGCAATTTTGGCAGGCTGTATCTGGATGTTAGAGGCTCAATGAAATTCAAGATTTTGATTATATTAATTGTTTTTGAGAGGTAATATGGCTGCGCATATTGATTACTTTAAGCATGAAGATGCTTATGTGTTTGTTTCAACTTTGCGGAATCTGAAGGTAGATGCGCCTGACGGCATTTACAGCCTTATGCCTGGCATTGATTTGATTGTAGGTAAGGAGTTAAAAGGGAAGTACTTAACACCTGAGCTGCGGGACATTTCTGGAAGAATTGAGTTTGAGCATTTACTTGGTGCGTGTCATTTGATAGTTGGCGATGTACCTGGCTCATTTTTTGATATACTCCCGTTGACGGGAGTAATTACCATGTGGCTTGGTTGGGTTGATTGGCTTATGCAAGACTCATGGCTAGTCAAAGACAATTCAATAATATGTGAGATTGCTTACTGCAAGATTACGAAGGATGGCGGCGTGCAGTGGGCTAATAACGGTCTTTATTCTAAAATGTTCACAGCACGTGGATTGGGGGATATTGAGGTCGTATTTAATGCTGAAGAAATCCAGCAATGGAATACAATATGTGACAACAACCGCTCATTGATTTTTTCTAATAAATCTGTGATGACAGGCCGTGTAAGTGATAAAAGCTATTCTAGATATGCTAGATTTTATCATTTTCTAGATACATCCCGCCGCACTCCTTATGAAGCTATAAAAATAGCACACTGTTGTTCGGCCTTGGAAAGTTTATTTTCAACGGATACGGTAGAGCTTAGTCATAGGCTGTCTGAGCGAGTTGCTTTTTTATTTGCCAAGAATGGATATGATGCTGAAACAGTTTATCAATTTATTAAAGATTGCTATGCGGTTAGATCATCTGTTACACATGGATCGCCTGTACCTTCAAAGTTTTCTAAAGGCCTCGAGACTCAGTCGGAAAAACTGCAGGAGCACATGAGGGCGTTAGTTTTCATGATTAATAAAGATAAGAACTTGCTTGACGTGTTAAATGGCAGCAACGAAGGAATCGAGTTATATTTTCGGAAACTGATTTTTCCTCCCGTCAAAGCAGTCTAGATACGGGTGGTTTGCGCCGTACTTTGCACTAATGCTACAGCTTAGTTTTAGCATTTTTTGAGTTGGGTTATAGAGGCTAATTGATTAGCTCAATAGCTAAAAATATGTGTTAGTAAGTTTAGCCAACTTTTATCCAGAATCAGATTTTTCGTATGTCCGCATTTCGCTGGAAAAAGCCCGTATCAAGCGTCCGCTTCTGGCCGATAGCTGCCGGTAGCCAAATTGTCGGGCCAGCCCAACGTATCTTACCTTTATCCCTTCCCGAACCGGCCGATGTCCTCTAGGATCCGCTCCGCCAAATTAACCCAGAGATCCCTTCGACGCGTTGCGGATTTTTGGTATATCCTACCAACATATTCCGGCAGGTGAAGAAGTCGGTATCATTGACTTCCTCGCGCCGCACTGGTCCAATGCCGCGTTTAAGTAAATAACCTCCAGCTTCATTTTATTCATTGTTCTGACCCAGGTTTCGAAATTCAACAGGTCGCCATAGCGGACTAAGTGACAAGCGGGACTCCTCTTTTGCATGCTCTACTGCCCACGTAAGGTCACCGTTGGAGCGAACACCATTGACTTGGGCAATGTCCGAAAGGCGGTAATAACCGGCTGCCAAATGTTCTGCTCTAGCTTGTATGATCGATTCCAATCCAAAAAAATTCCAGAATCTGTCCCTTCGGACCGCGAGATTTATACCCGCTAGCTGCAATCGACTGGGGTACATGATCGCGTCAATATCGGGAATTTTATTAAAAATTTCTTGAGATACTAACGAACTCAAACGATAGTCCTCGCCTTGCGAGGTAACCAATTCGTACAAAAAAGCATTCGTTATCGCTAACGACCTTCCTTGGTCCAACGGAAGTCTATTCACCATATCGCCTAGTCTCTTCGCCGCCTCATCCTTGATCACAGTTCCGAAGCCTCTCCTGAGAATCAACATCAGCTCGCCGATGGGAAGTACCCTCATTGATTCGCCGGGGATAACATCAAACCTAGCCAAAGCGATGTGACCGTCGTTGATCCTCGTTTCGCTCAGGGCCGTTTCCCGTGCCGACGCTAGATAGATAACCGGATGACCATCCACACTTATTCGCCCAGGAGTGGCCGGCCTGTTTTCTGGCCATACCACTTCAGAGACTGAATTTAAATAAGTGGTCGAGTGCAGCGCTCGCACGCGGTTAAATACTCCGCCAGGCCAGTTGATACTCATGATCGGGTGTATGGAGATCAACTCTTTCACGAATGCTGCCTGCTCTGCATGTGGCATAACAGCGAAACTCTTAATTCGGTCGCTCAGTAAGTCGATGTCCATCGGTGGATGTACTTCAGCAAGCGTTCGCATTAAAACTCCTGGGGATTACGAGATAACGCACGGAAAATGTCTTGGGAAAATGATAGCAGCGATTTTAGCAAGTCGTTATAGGCGACAGTAGGGTTGTCATCGCATCGCAACGGCCCTTGCAGCTTATCTCCACTCACCGGTCGCCCCACGATAGCGGCTATTGCAGAACGATGTGCGGAATGGTGCCGGCATATTTCTCGCGAGAAGACGCTTTTTCGGGTGCCTGGGAAATTGCTAAAGTGGGGCTTTTGACCGGCCACTTCTGGCCGAAAGCCGACATTCAGCATAGCCGGAGAAAAGCAGTGCCTTGGCACGTGTGCCGTCGCTGAGCCGCTGTAGATGCCTACAACGCCCCAGCGGCTAATCGATTGCGTGCACTGAACGGTAAGTACTATTGGACTACGTCTGACTTCAGCTACACGGCACCTCCCGATCCATCAGCTTCCCCATCAATAGCACCCCCAACTCACTGAGTTGATGAATCGCCAACGCCACATCACGGTCTTTCCCGCTCAACTCCTCCGACAGATCAATCAGCAACGCGCTGACCGAGGCAAAGGTTTCATAGCTATTGGTAATCAGACTTTCACTGCTGGCATCAGCAGCCACACTGAACAGCGCACCCGACGGCGGGGCGGTTTTGGCGGAGGAGGGATTGAGATAGTGATCCAAGGCACGGTGCGCGGCTTGGTTGAGTTTCAAATCGGGAGATCCCGGAGGATTCGGCGTTACCTTGAACATATCAGTAGTTTTCCTGAGCAGGGCCGTCACCACGTCGCTACTAAACGAAATGGGGTGGCGGCTGTACGCAGGTTAGTAGACCGGGGAAACTACAAAAGCCGGCGCGTCCGAAGACGCCCTGCGCACAGCCACCATCAAGCACAGACAAGAAGGTCTGATAGATGCTGCTTATGCACTTGCAGTTAACCTCGGGCTACTAAACCCGATCACTGAGTTTTCAGCGACCGAGCAACCTTAGAGACGCCAACCCAAGTGCACAAGCCGGCGGATTCTGACGCAACTGTAGGCAATGGAGCAAGGCGCCGTGCTCACTGCCTCCAGCCACGGGACTGAATTCAATCAGTCCCGTTTTCCTCGATTAAGCAGGCTGAGCCGCCAAGCTATTACTCACCTTGCGCCCCAACACCAGCACCGTCACAAACCCGGCACCCACCAACGCGGTCGCCAAACTCAACAGCACCGACGTCCCCATCTTGTCGACGATCTGCCCGCCAAAGAACGAGCCCACGGCAATGATCACCTGAAACAACGCGACGAACAGCGGCATGCCACGTTCCACATCCTTGGGCGCAACCACAAACATCCAGATGCTCGCGCAGGCCGGGAACGCGCCGAAGGCGAAGCCCCACAGTGCGATCAGCATCACGGCGCCGCTCATGCCGGTGGCGAAGTAGGGGAACAGGGCGGTGCTGGTGCCGATCATTAGGGCCACCAGCAGCAAGGTGTGGCGCACGCTGCGGTTGGCGGCGAAGCCGGCGAAGACGTTGCCCATTACGCCGGCCACGCCGTAGAGCAGCAGCAGGGAGCCGATGGTCGGGCCGTCGAAGCCGGAGCTGTTTTTGAAGAACGGCGCGACGTAGGTGTACGCGGCAAAGTGTGCAAGGCCGATAAGCAGCACGGCGATCAAGCCGACCCGTGCTTGTGGGTTGATGAACAGGGCCGGCAGGTCGGCGATGCGAATGGCTTTTTCCGGTTCGAGGCGGGGCAGCAGGAACATCTGTGCCAGCAGTACCGGGATGCCCACCAGTGCGGTGACGAGGAAGGTCATGCGCCAGCCCATCAGGCCGCTCAGCCAGGTGCCGACGGGTACGCCGAGCACGGTGGCGAGGGTCACGCCCATCATGATGATCGAGGTGGCCTTCGCTACGCCGACGCCCTTGGGCGCCAGGCGGCCGCTG
>NZ_JACARK010000483.1:0-1016 GCF_013386655.1 Pseudomonas sp. K5002
CACTGGGTTCAGTGCGGCGCCGACATTGGTCGCCAGCCCCGCGACCGGAGCCGTGGCGCCGGTGTTGGCTACGCCGTTGCCGCCAATCAGGGTGCCGAGGGACGCGACGGTGTTGCCCACGGCACCCCCGGTTACGCCCGCAGCACTGACAGTGCCATTGGTGTTGCCGATGTTCAGGCCGTTGCCGACGTTGGCGACGAGGCCACCGACCAGCTCAGGCAGACCCGATTGCGGGGTCGTGGTTGCCGGATTGACGTAGCCACTCGATTTATCAAGGGTGGTGCCGACGCCAGTCAACACGCCACCGACGAGTGTCCCGACTGGGTTGCCTGCACCGCCGGCACTTGCCACCTGGCCACCCAGGCCGGTGACAGTGGCGCCCACTTTATCGATCAAGCCACCCACCGGATTGCCCAGGCCTGTCTTATTGCCCAGGTTACCCGTGGTGTTTTCCACCAGAGAGACGACGGGTACCAGTACGCTTTTACCCACCGTATTGGTCAAGCCGCCCAGTGGCCCGGTGGTGCTGGCCGTGCTCAAGGTGTCGCCAAGCATGGTCACGGTTTGGCCGACTTTATCGACCAGGCCACCTGCCGCGCCGCCTACACCGCCGGTCAAGCCTCCGACCACGGGAATGCCGCCCAACGTAGTGCCCAGGGACTTGCCGGTGTTGGACACGCCGGTACCCAGGTCGGCCACGCCATCGGCCACACCGGCAACGGTGGTGCCCAAGGCGTTGCTATTGGTGCCCAGGGTGCCCAGGCCGTTAGTCAGGCCGCTGCCGATGCTGTTGACGGCAGTGCCCGTTGCGGTGACTAACCCGCCAGCGGTAGTACCGACAATTGGCACAGTGGTCAGGGTCGTACCCAGGTCGCCCACCGCGGTGCCGACATTACCGACGACACCGCCTACAGCGCCCACTACCTGGCCGGTGACCAGAGGAGTGGTCGAACCTGTGCCACCGCCAGTGCCACCGCCGGTGCCACCACCTGTGCCGCCGCCGGTACCGCCGCCGG
>NZ_JACARK010000484.1:0-5464 GCF_013386655.1 Pseudomonas sp. K5002
CAGCCTTTGCGCCCGGCCATTTGCTGCTGTGCTTCGAACGCCAGGCAAGGCCGCCGCTGATCCCCCGGTGTGGCGCCCGCTGGCGCGCGTACCAGCGCCATTACCAGACACTGATCGAGGACGAGCACTTGAGCGAGCGCCTGCTGGGCAGCGACTTCGCCAAGGCGTACGAGGAACAGATTCGTCTGATCTCAACCCTTCACCGTTATCCAGGATGATCTTCATGTCCCGAGTCACCGTTGCATTGTTGTGCGCTGTAATGGGTTTGCTGGGTGGTTGCTCCCTGTCGCCCTTTTCGAAGTTGACCAAGCTGGACCTGACACTGACCGCCAGCGAACGGGTCAACCCTGATCTCCATGGTCGCCCGTCGCCGATCGTGGTGCACCTGATGGAGCTTCGACACCCCGTGGCTTTTGAAAATGCGGACTTTTTCAGCCTTTATGCTCATGCCGAGCACACGTTGCCCAAGGACCTGGTGAACCTCGAAGAGCTGGAGTTGCGCCCCGGCGATCACTCCACGCTCAAACTCAGTCTTGAGCCCGGCAGTCGTTATGTCGGCGTGCTGGCGGCGTACCGTGATTTGCCTCACTCGCAATGGCGCTATGTGTTGCCGGTGACCGCGCAGCGATTGACCGGCGCTGAACTGATCCTTGATCAGGCCGGCATTCGGTTGGTCAACCCGCAACCCGCGAAGGTGGGCGACTGACATGTACAGCCAAAAAGTCATCTGGCAGGAAGGCATGTTGTTGCGCCCTCAGCATTTCCAGCAAAACGATCGGTACCACGATCAGCAACTCACGCGCCGCACCCAACTGTTGTGCCGTCACGCCTGGGGCTTCCTGGCCCTGGAAATCGATGTGCAATACCTCAATATGGGCAAGGTCGTTATCAGCCAGGCCAGCGGCATATTGCCGGATGGCAGCCTGTTCGAGCTGGGCGGCGCGATGGAGTCGCTGGTGCTGGAGGTTCCGGTAAATACCGGGAAGCAGTCGATCTACCTGGCCTTGCCGCTGGCCACAGGTAACTGTGTTGAAGCCCGTCGACCCGAGCAGATTGATGTGTTGGCGCGCTACAAGACTCTTGCGGTAGACGTCAGCGACTCCAACGCCGGGGAAGAAGCTCGCCGTCAGGTCAATTGCGGGCAGCTGGATTTTCGCCTGTTGCTGGGGGAGCAACACAGCGACCCGCATTACGTGAAGCTCAAGGTTGCCCAGGTGCTCAGTTGCACTGAGGAGGGCGTCAGCCTGGACCCCGATTTTATCCCGAGCTTCATTCACCTGCATGGCTCCGGCTACCTGCTGTCTTGCCTCAAGGAAGTGATCAGCCTGCTCGCTTACCGGGGGGATGCCATCGCCGAGCGGATTCGCGCCAACGGTACCGCCGCCGGCGCGGAGGTTGGCGACTTCCTGATGTTGCAATTGATCAATCGCACCGAACTGGTCTTGCGTCACTACCTGGGCCTGAGCCAGGTCAGCCCTGAAACGCTGTATCGAACATTGCTGTCGATCCTGGGTGAACTCGCGACGTTTGCCAGCGACAGCAAGCGTGCGCACTTCGAGGGGCATTACCGGCACAGCGACCAGGGCGCCAGCTTTCGTGGATTGATGGAGCCGATTCGCAGCCTGCTGTCGATGGTGCTTGAGCAGCATGCCATTGAGCTGGCGCTGCAGCCTCGCCAGTACGGGGTGCTGGTGTGCCCGGTGAGCGATCTCAACCTGCTGGGTTCGGTGACCTTCATTCTGGCCGCCAGCGCCCATTGTGACGCCGAGGAGCTTCGACACCGGCTTCCGGCGCACCTCAAGGTCGGCCCCGTGGAGCGGATTCGCGAGTTGGTCAACCTGCAGTTGGCGGGCATCAAGGTCAAGCCGCTGCCGGTGGCTCCCCGGCAGATACCGTTTCATGCCGCCAACACCTATTTCATGCTTGAACTCGGTGCCCGGGACATTGAGCAGTTGAAGCAGTCGGGAGGATTTGCCTTCCACGTCAGCGGTGAATTTGCCGAACTGGAACTGAAATTCTGGGCCATCAGGAACTGAGACCATGGACAGGGAATACCCGCAGGACGAGAAAACCGTCCTGCTTGATCGACAGGGACGCGGACCGGCGCAGGGACCGATGACCGACTTCGCATCGCCGCCGCGTTTCGAACAACTGGAAGACCGGATGATCTACGCGGCCCGCTTGCAGGGCGCGGAGCATTTCGACATTGGCCTGAACAGTTTGGTGGCGCCTGCCTGGGAGCTGTTGTCCGAGGTGGTCCGCCTCAAGCGCAGTACCGCCGAGGAAAGCCTGCGCGCCCTGAATGAACGACTCTCGGCTGCAGTCACGCTGTTCGAGACGCGGGCCCGGCATGACGGGGCCCAAGGCAGCGAGGTCATGGCGGCGCGGTATGTGCTGTGCAGCGTGATCGACGAGGCAGTGGTCACCACCTCATGGGGCAGCCAGAGCGATTGGTCGAAGATGAGCCTGCTGAGCAGTTTTCACAACGAAACCTTCGGCGGCGAGAAGTTTTTCCAGTTGCTTGAGCGCATGTCGAGGGACCCCTTCAAGCACCTGGCGATGCTGGAGTTGATGTACCTGTGCCTGTCCCTCGGGTTTGAGGGCAAGTACCGGGTCATGGAGCGTGGGTTGTTGCAGCTTGAACAGGTTCGGGACGCGCTGTATCGGCAGATCCGGCATGTGCGGGGTGATACGCCTGCGGCGTGCGCGCCGTCGCCCAGGCCGGAACAGCCGCGCCGGAAACGGCTGAGGGTCGTGTCGCTCACCTGGATTGCAGTGTTTGTCGCCGCCAGCCTGTTGAGCCTGTATGCAGGATTTGCCTGGGTGCTGGGCCAGCAGCGTGAAGCGGTGTTGCAACCGTATCAACTCGTGGCGCCGGATATGTTCCGGGCGCCGCTCTAACGCAGGGAGCAACGCATGAACGCATTCTTCAGGAGCGCGGGCGCCGTGCTGGGCAGGGTTTGGGTCTGGAGCCTGCTGCTGGTGCTCGCGGTCGCAATGACCGTGTGGTTCTTCGGGCCACTGCTGGCTGTCGACGACTATCGATTCTGGCAAGCGGCGGCATCGCGCTTGCTGACAATCAGCGGGCTGTTTTTGTTGTGGGGCCTGGCGATGGTGTATGCCAATTGGCGCAGTATGGCCCGGCAATCAACCGTCGATGACGGCGAGCCACGCCCGCGCAAAGGCCAGGTTGAAAACGAGCAGCGGCACCTGCGCGGTCGCTTCAAGGACGCTTTGTACACCCTGAAACACTCCCGGATTTATGGTGAACGCAGCCCGCGTTGGCGTAATGCATTGCCCTGGTATTTGCTGATCGGCAAGGAAGGCAGTGGCAAGTCCCGGATGTTGGCCGCCAGTGGCTTGCAGTTGCTCCAGGATCAGGGCGCGTCGGTAGCGACGCAGGGCGGTGCCACGCGGGACTGTAACTGGCATTTCGCCGAGGACGGCGTGTTGCTCGACGTCGCCGGCCGCTACCTTACCCAGCCTGACAGCCAGGTCGATGGCGCGGGTTGGTCGACGCTGCTGGAGCTGCTCAAGGTGCGGCGCCGGACACGCCCGCTCAACGGTGTGGTGGTGGCGCTGTCAACGGACACATTGCTCCATGGCAGCGAGCGTGAGCTGGAGAATGAGGCGCGGGCAGTCCAGAGTCGGTTGCTGGAGATCCGCCAGACGTTGCATGTGGAGGTGCCGATCTACCTGGTGGTGACCCAGGCCGACCGCCTGCCGGGGTTTGCGGAGTTCTTCGAGCGGCCGTTGGGCGAAGGCAGTGATGCGGTGTTGGGCGAATCTATCGTCCCAGGCAAAGCGGGTATTGGCATTGCCCAGGTACGACAGGCGTTTGAAGCACTGCTGCAGCGCTTGAGCGGTGAGCTTGTGCAGCGCCTGCACCAGGAACGCAACAGTGATCTGCGCGGACGGATGCTCGACTTTCCCCATCAGGCGGCCCGGATTGGCGAACGCCTGAGCCTCTATATCGACGTTGCTTTTTGCGGCCCGCGTTATCAGCACACTAACGGCTTTCGTGGTTTCTACTTAACCAGCGCCGACGGTGGCCCACAGGCACTTGAACCACGTTCGCACTTTATCCAGGGCTTGTTCAGCCGGGTGATTCTGGCGCAAGCCGACCTGGCGGACCTCGATAGCCAGGAGCGCCGTCGAATCCGCCGGCACCAGGGGGGGCTGGCCCTGGGCGCACTAGTGGTCGTCGTGGCGGCGGGCTTGCTGTGGACCCACAGTTACTCCTCCAATCATCAGCGTCTGGAGCAACTGCAGGCGCTGGCACGACAGCCCGCACCCGTGCAGCCTGGGTCAGACGCTACCCAGGCACTCCTGCCGCTGCTGGACAGCCGCCTGGCGGCCACGCGGATTTTCCCCTTGCCGGGCGAAGCCAGGCTGGTTGAGCGGATGGGGTTGTATCAGGGCAGTATCAGCCGTCCGGTGCTGGAGCAGGCCTACGAGCGTGCCTTGGGCCGGCTGTTGCTGTCCCAGGTCAGCGAGATGCTGCAGGAACAGGTTCGCGGCAGCCTGGAAGATCGTGAGCGGCTGCTGGATAACCTCCGGGCGTACCTGATGCTCAACCTGCGGGAGCGTCGGGATGTCGGCTGGCTGCGTGAGCGGGTGGCGGGGCATTGGTCTGTACGGTTTGCCGGTGAGCCCTCCGTGCAAAACCGGTTGAATGAACATTTCGCGCGCTTGCTTGAGCAGCCGTTCGTGCAGCCGCTCGATGACGAGCTGGTGGCCCGCGCGCGCCACGTGTTGCGCGGCGAATCGCTGGTTGACGTGGTGTACCGGGTGCTGCGCGAACAAGCTCGCGGCCTTGAACCGTTGCGCCTTGCACACGGGCGGGTGTTTGACGGGGGCGAGCGTTCCATTCCGGGGTTTTATACCCGCACGTACCAGCGGCATTTTGAAGCGCAGGGCGCGCGGCTGGTGAACACCATCGTCCAGGACAACTGGGTGCTGGGAGAGGGCGCCGACCTGAGCGCCATGGATTTGCAACGGTTGATGGTGGAGCTTGAACAACGCTACTTCAGCGAGTATGCCGATGCCTGGAGCGAGGCGCTTGGGCAGGTTGGCCTGCGTGAAACTGAAAACTCCAGGCAAGGCGCCGAGCAGCTCGCCAGCTTGACGTCGGCCCAGTCGCCGTTGTTGCAGTTGTTGCAGCAGGTTCGTGACCACACGCGCCTGCCGTCGGCCAGTGAGCGCCTCGACGAGCTGGCTGCCAAGCTGCCTGGGCCTGCGGCAGAGCGGTTGCCGACCGCCGCCGGGCTGGTCAATGCCTTGCCCGACAGCGCACGGCGAGCCATGCAGCGCCGCTTCGAGCCCTTGCACCAGTTGCTGGACAGCCAGGAGAACCCGGGGGCCGAGTTGACCGGCGTGTTACAGGCACTCAACGACTTGCACCTGCAGTTGGCGAGCTTGAATCGCGAAGGCGCGCCGGAGCCGGTCGCGTTCGAGATGGTCA
>NZ_JACARK010000485.1:0-12976 GCF_013386655.1 Pseudomonas sp. K5002
CAGTCGAATTACGCGGCGATGGCACACCGGTGCTCGATTATCAGGTTTCGCCCTACGCCTGGGACGGCCTGCGCCGGGCATTCCACAGCATGGCGGAGATTCAGTTTGCCGGCGGCGCCAAGTCGGTGATGCCGCTGCACGGCGATGCGCGCTACGTGAACACCTTGGCTGAAGCCCGCAGCATGATCGACGGGTTGAACCTCGAATTGCACCGAACCCGGCTCGGCAGCGCTCATGTAATGGGCGGTTGCGCGATGGGGGAAGAACCGAAAAACGCCGTGGCCGACAGCCTTGGGCGCCATCATCAACTGCGCAACTTGTCGATCCACGATGGCTCGCTATTCCCCACCAGCATTGGCGCTAACCCGCAGTTATCGGTGTATGGATTGACGGCGCAACTGGCGACGGCATTGGCCGAACGTCTGAAAACGGCCTGAAAAAACCGGGTATTCGCGGTGTCTATAGTGCTTTCTTCTGAATAAGTTGACTTGGCCGACCGGGATGGCTGCGATACCATCCGGTTCCCCAACGGACTCCGCCAGGACGACGCGATGAACCGAGTGTTGTACCCAGGTACCTTCGACCCAATCACCAAGGGCCATGGCGATCTGGTCGAACGCGCCTCGCGCTTGTTCGACCATGTGATTATCGCGGTCGCTGCCAGCCCCAAGAAAAACCCGCTGTTTCCCCTGGAACAGCGCGTGGAGCTGGCCCGTGAGGTCACCAAGCATCTGCCCAACGTTGAAGTGGTCGGCTTCTCGACGCTGCTGGCGCACTTCGCCAAGGAACAGAACGCCAATGTGTTCCTGCGCGGCCTGCGGGCGGTGTCGGACTTCGAATACGAATTCCAGCTGGCCAACATGAACCGCCAACTGGCGCCGGACGTGGAAAGCCTGTTTCTTACGCCTTCGGAACGTTATTCGTTCATTTCCTCGACGTTGGTCCGGGAAATCGCGGCGTTGGGCGGGGATATCACCAAGTTCGTGCACCCGGCTGTGGCGGATGCTCTCACCCTGCGATTCAAGAAATAATCCCGGACTTTGGGCTTATTGTGGCGAGGGGCTTGTCTGTGGCGAGGGGGCTTGTCCCCCGTTGGGCTGCGAAGCAGCCCCAATAAAGACGCCGCGTAGTTTCAGGTAAAACCCGTTCGCCTGATTCGGGGCCGCTTCGCGCCCCAACGGGGGACAAGCCCCCTCACCACAGACAAGCCCCCTCGCCACAGGGGCGCCAATGCGGCACAATTGCGCGCATTAGTTTTCAGATGCCTTGGCTGACAGCCCTGGCAGGAGTTTCCATGTCCCTGATCATCACCGACGATTGCATCAACTGCGACGTCTGCGAACCCGAGTGCCCGAACGCTGCCATTTCCCAGGGTGAAGAGATCTATGTGATCGACCCCAACCTGTGCACCCAGTGTGTCGGCCACTACGACGAACCCCAGTGCCAGCAGGTTTGCCCGGTGGATTGCATTCCGCTGGACGAGGCTCATCCGGAAACGGAAGAGCAACTGATGGAGAAGTACCGGTTGATTACCGGCAAAGCCTAAGTCCCTTGGCGCTTCATTAAGCCCCTTCGCGAGCAAGCCCGCTCCCACATTCGACCGAGTTCCACCTTTGGAATGCAGTCGAATGTGGGAGCGGGCTTGCTCGCGAAGAGGCCATCAGCAGCACCACAAATCGTCAGCTCTGACACTTCGGGCAAAACACACTCGCCCGCTGCCCCAGCATCACGTTGCGCAACTCAGTCCCACAGACCTTGCACGCCTCGCCACCACGGCCATAGACGAACAATTCCTGCTGGAAATACCCCGGCTGCCCGTCGCCGCCGATAAAGTCCCGCAACGTGGTGCCGCCGCGCTCGATGGCCGCCGCCAGGATGCGTTTGATCTCAATCGCCAGCTTCAGGTAACGCCCACGGGAAATGCCCTTGGCTTCCCGGCGCGGATCAATCCCGGCGGCAAACAGCGCTTCCGTCGCATAGATATTGCCCACCCCCACCACCACCGCGTTGTCCATGATGAACGGCTTCACCGCCATCGAGCGTCCACGGGACAGCTGGAATAGCCGCTCGCCGTCGAACAGGTCGGTCAACGGCTCCGGCCCCAGGCGGATCAGCAGCTCGTGGTTCAGCGGGTCGAGGCTCCAGAGCATCGCGCCAAAGCGTCGCGGGTCGGTGTAGCGCAGGGCCAGGCCCGACTCCAGTTCTATATCCACATGCTCATGCTTGGCCGCCGGGCTGCCGGCTTCCACCAGGCGCAAATTGCCCGACATGCCCAAGTGGCTGATCAGCGTGCCGACCTCGGCATTGATCAACAAATACTTGGCCCGCCGCTCCACCAGCACGATGCGTTGCCCGGACAGCCGCACATCCAGGTCTTCCGGGATCGGCCAGCGCAGGCGCCGTTCCCGCACCACCACACGGCTGACCCGCTGGCCTTCCAGGTGCGGCGCTATTCCGCGCCGGGTGGTTTCGACTTCCGGTAACTCGGGCATGTGTACCTCTTGGAAAAAGGGTTAGTGCGCGCCCAGCTCGCGGATCGACAACTTCAAACTCTCGAAGTCGTAGTCCGACAGGCCGATATGGTCCAGCACCAGCGGGCCGATGGCGTTCCACTCATGGTCATCCACCTGGTTGCCCAGCACGCGGTACGACGCACAAATGTGCTCGGCCATTTTCAGGATCGCCAGCAGGTTTTTCAGCTGCGGCTTATGGTTGGACTCGTCGCTGAAAATCGCCAGGGCATTGTGGTGATTGGCGATGGCATCGGTCACATGTTCCGGCAGGCGCCAGGATTTGGCGGTGTAGTAACCCACCACGGCATGGTTGGTGTTGAACGCCTGGTTCTCGGTGTCGACCACACGGCACTCCGGGCCGGCGTTGGCATAGGCCTCTTCCAGCACACTCATGTAGTTCGGGAAACGCTTGAGCATCAACGGCACGCCGCAATCGTGGAACAGCCCCAATGCGTAGGCTTCATCGACCGCCTGGCTGCCGGTGCGCTTGGCCAGGGCCAGGCAGGTCATGGCCACGTCCTGGGCGGTGTCCCAGAAACGGTTGAGGGTGACGATCGTGTCGTCGCTCATCTCGCCCTTGATCGACTGCGCGTTGATCAGGTTGACGATGGAGCGGCTGCCCAGCAGGTTCACCGCGCGCTGTATCGAGACGATCTTGTTGCTCAGACCGTAATACGGCGAATTGACGATCTTCAGCAGCGAGCCGGAGAGGCCCGGGTCCTGGGCGATCAACCGGGCGATCACTTCCAGGTCCGGATCGGGCATGTACTGCTCCATCTGCAAATCCACCATGATTTGCGGTTGAGGCGGCACACTGATGCCTTGGAGGCTCTGTTGGATCTGTTCGGCGGATAGCTCTTGGGACATAGGGGGCACACTCTGGACTAGGCGGCGATTCTAACCTTTATGGCAACCAGGCTGACACCTCAAAAACCCGAACTGAAACCGGACCGAATGTGGGAGCGGGCTTGCTCGCGAAAGCGGTGTGTCAGCCACCGAATGGGTTTACTGATCCTCCGCTTTCGCGAGCAAGCCCGCTCCCACATGTCCGGCGGCGCCGCCAAGTACTGCACAACACGGTATACTCCCGCTCTTTTTTCCGGAGCGACGTCATGTCCCTGCCAAGCCTGCGTCTCAAAGCCAACGCTGATCGTCGTTTGCGCAACGGCCACCTGTGGGTCTACAGCAACGAAATCGATGTGGCCGCCACACCTCTTCACGGCTTCCAGGCAGGCGACCAGGCGATCCTGGAAGCAGCCGGCGGCAAGACCCTCGGCATCGTGGCCATGAGCCCGAACAACCTGATCTGCGCCCGCCTGCTGTCCCGCGACATCAAGTTGCCGCTGGACAAGTCGCTGCTGGTGCACCGCATCAACGTCGCCCTGTCCCTGCGTGACCGCCTGTTCGACAAGCCGTTCTACCGCCTGGTGTACGGCGATTCCGACTTGTTGCCAGGCCTGGTGGTCGACCGTTTCGGCGACATCCTGGTGGTGCAGATCGCTTCGGCGACCATGGAAGCCCACAAGGAAGACGTGATTGCCGCACTGACCCAAGTGCTCAAGCCAAGCGGCATCCTGTTCAAGAACGACTCCGCCGCGCGTGATGCCGAAGGCCTCAACCGCTACGTCGAAACCGTGTTCGGCCTGGTGCCGGAGTGGGTTGCCCTCGAAGAAAACGGCGTGAAGTTCGAAGCGCCGGTGATCCAGGGCCAGAAGACCGGCTGGTTCTACGACCACCGCATGAACCGCGCCCGCATGGCCCCGTATGCCAAAGGCAAACGCGTACTCGACCTGTACAGCTACATCGGCGGCTGGGGCGTGCAAGCGGCCGCCTTCGGTGCCAGTGAAGTGTTCTGCGTCGACGCCTCCGCCTTCGCCCTCGACGGCGTGGAGCGCAACGCGGCACTGAACGGCGTTGCCGAGAAAATGACCTGCATCGAAGGCGACGTGTTCGAAGCCCTCAAAGAGCTGAAAGCCAGCGAAGAGCGTTTCGACGTGATCGTCGCCGACCCGCCTGCCTTCATCAAGCGCAAGAAAGACATGAAGAACGGCGAAGGCGCCTACCGCCGCCTGAACGAGCAAGCCATGCGCCTGCTCAGCAAGGACGGCATCCTGGTCAGCGCTTCGTGCTCGATGCACTTGCCGGAAGACGACCTGCAAAACATCCTGCTGACCAGCGCCCGTCACCTGGATCGCAATATCCAGATGCTGGAACGCGGCGGCCAGGGCCCGGACCACCCGGTGCACCCGGCGATTGCCGAGACCCGGTATATCAAGAGCATTACTTGCCGGTTGTTGCCGAATAGCTAACGCCCAATTGGAACCGGATCAACTGTAGGAGCGAGCTTGCTCGCGAAAGACGAATAGACAACACGGGCTACCTGATAGCGCTGCGTTATCGTTGACGTTCTTCGCGAGCAAGCTCGCTCCTACAGCGGCAACACACACCATCATGGGCTTGGCCTCCCACAACACTTTTGATTGAATTCCCCGTTTCGCAGACTAGTATCGGTTTCTGGTTTTACTCCGGAAAATAAAAACAATGTCTGAGTCCTCTTATTCGCCACCCCATGGCGACGTAAAACGCCAACAACGCTCGCGCTTCATCCTCATCACCTGCATCTCGCTGATCAGCTTCTTCCCGATCAATATCCTGCTGCCCTCCTTTCCAGCCCTGGCCGCGAAGTTCGATACCTCAACTGCTGAGGTCGCCTTATCCATCAGCCTGTTCACTCTGGTTTTTGCGATTTCCCAACTGATCGCCGGCCCGCTTTCAGATAAATTCGGGCGCAAGGAAGTGCTGCTGGGGTGCATCGTGGTTTCCACCCTAGGCTCGATCGGCTGCGCACTGGCGGCGAATTACCCGAGTTTCCTGCTGTTTCGCGCCGTCCAGGCCATCGGCTGTGGCTTTTTTGTACTCGGCCATGCGCTGGTTGAAGACCTTTTCGAAGAGCAGGATCGCGCCCGCATCCGCATCTACTACATGACCCTGAGCGGATCGTTCGTTGCGCTGTCGCCGCTGCTCGGCTCCTGGCTGCAAACCACATTTGATTGGCAGGGCAGCTTTTATGGATTTGCGGTGATGGCGCTGGGCATGTTTATCCATGCCTGGCTGATATTGCCGTCCAAGGCGGCCAGCCCTGAAAGAGCCCCTGTTTCGATCATCGCCACGCTGAAATCCATCGCAAGCAACCGGGACTTCATCCGTTACTGGTGGATCGCCGCGTTGGTATTCGCGTGTTACTTCGCCTTGATCAGCGTGACACCGCTGATTTTCATGGATGAGTTGAAGCTGTCCGAATACCAGTACGCGGTAGTGCTGATGGTGTATGGCGTTGCCTACCTGCTGGGCGGCGTTGCAGCAACTGCACTGCAGAAACATATCTCCCTCACGCGACAAATCAACCTCGGGCTGGGCCTGCTGGGGATCGCAGGCGTATTGCTGACGCTGGTGATCAGCTATGAGGCCATGACCACCATCACCCTGCTGATCCCGATGCTGATCAGCGCCCTGGCCGTGACCCTGGTTCGCCCCGCCGCGATTTCCGCGGCCATGTTGCTGTTCTCCAGCAGCGCCGGCACCGCCGCGTCGGCCGGCAACAGCATCATGTTCATCACCGCCGCCGTCAGCAGCGCCGCCCTCGCCCAAGCCGGAGACAACTTGCTGATGACCATCGCCATCAGCTTCATCGTGCTCAGCGTTTGGGGCGTAGTGACGAACATCAGAGTCGGACGCTAACGCTCTCCCACTCCCACTCCCACTGTAGGAGCGAGCTTGCTCGCGAAAAACATATAGGCGACACGGGCCACCTGATAGCGCTGCGTTATCGTTGACGTTCTTCGCGAGCAAGCTCGCTCCTACAGAAGGCATGACATATTCAGAACCAGTGTTTAAACGCCAATAGACACTGTTGCCTCCTACCGTCTCTCTTCTACCCACACGAAGAGGACGAAGGAATGTCCACCCAGCAAAACGCCCATCGGCTGCGTACAGGCCGCTATTCGGAATCCGGCCGCATTTACCTGCTCACCGCCGTCACCCATCAACGACAGCTGGTCTTCCAGGACTGGCGCATTGGTCGCCTGCTTGTTCGCGAATTCAGAAAGGCTCAGGACGACGGCGAGGCGACCTCACTGGCCTGGGTCGTGATGCCGGACCATTTCCATTGGCTGGTGGAATTGCACAACGGCGATTTGCCGAGACTGATGCGGATTACCAAGTCGCGAAGTGCCCACGCCATTAACAAAGCGAGGAGTTGCCACGGGACACTTTGGCAAAAGGGCTACTTTGATCGGGCGCTACGCCGGGAAGATGACCTGAAAGCAACAGCTCGATACATCGTCGCCAATCCATTAAGAGCAGGGCTGGTTGAGCGTATCGGCGACTATCCGCTCTGGGACGCCATGTGGCTGTGAAATACGCAACCCTGTAGGAGCGAGCTTGCTCGCGAAAAACCAACAGACGACACGGACCACCTGATAGCGCTGCGTTACCGTTGACGTTTTTCGCGAGCAAGCTCGCTCCTACAGGTAGACGGCCATTCCCTCCGGCCGCCAGCGGTGTAGAATCGGACCTATTCATCGCCAGTCATCCCCCGGCGGGTTTATGAGCTCGAGGCCCAAGCAAGCGGCGATCCCGCGACGCGAGTGGCAACTTCCGGACACACGGCCATTTTTCGGGTGTTCCAGTCGTCAATTAGAAGCTCACTCCCCTTTAGTACTTGATTAGCCGCCCGGAGTGCTCCAATGCCTGATTACCGCTCGAAAACATCCACCCACGGCCGCAACATGGCCGGCGCCCGCGCACTGTGGCGCGCCACGGGGATGAAAGATGACGACTTCAAGAAGCCGATCATCGCGATTGCCAACTCGTTCACCCAGTTCGTACCCGGCCACGTCCACCTCAAGGACCTGGGCCAACTGGTCGCCCGCGAGATCGAACGCGCCAGCGGTGTAGCGAAAGAATTCAACACCATCGCCGTGGATGACGGCATCGCCATGGGCCATGACGGCATGCTGTATTCCCTGCCGAGCCGCGAGATCATCGCCGACTCCGTGGAATACATGGTCAACGCCCACTGCGCCGACGCCATCGTGTGCATCTCCAACTGCGACAAGATCACCCCCGGCATGCTGATGGCCGCCCTGCGCCTGAACATCCCGGTGATCTTCGTCTCCGGCGGCCCGATGGAAGCCGGCAAGACCAAGCTCGCCTCCCACGGCCTCGACCTGGTGGACGCCATGGTCATCGCCGCCGATTCCAGCGCTTCTGACGAGAAGGTTGCGGAATACGAGCGCAGCGCCTGCCCTACCTGCGGTTCGTGCTCCGGCATGTTCACCGCCAACTCGATGAACTGCCTGGTGGAAGCCCTGGGCCTGGCGTTGCCGGGCAACGGCTCGACACTGGCCACCCACAGCGACCGCGAGCAGCTGTTCCTGCAGGCCGGCCGCACCATTGTCGAGCTGTGCAAGCGTTACTACACCGAGAACGATGAGTCGGTGTTGCCGCGCAACATCGCCAATTTCAAGGCGTTCGAAAACGCCATGACCCTGGACATCGCCATGGGCGGTTCCACCAACACCATCCTGCACTTGCTGGCCGCCGCCCAGGAAGCCGAGATCGACTTCGACCTGCGGGACATCGACCGCCTGTCCCGCCACGTGCCGCAACTGTGCAAAGTCGCGCCGAACATCCAGAAGTACCACATGGAAGACGTGCACCGTGCCGGCGGGATCTTCTCGATCCTCGGCTCCCTGGCCCGTGGCGGCCTGTTGCACACCGACCTGCCGACCGTGCACAGCAAATCCATCGCCGAAGGCATCGCCAAGTGGGACATCACCCAAACCACTGACGAAGCCGTGCATCACTTCTTCAAGGCCGGCCCGGCCGGCATCCCGACGCAGACCGCGTTCAGCCAGTCGACCCGTTGGGAAACCCTCGACGACGACCGTGAAAACGGCTGCATCCGCAGTGTCGAGCATGCCTATTCGAAAGAGGGCGGCCTGGCCGTGCTGTACGGCAACATCGCGCTGGATGGCTGCGTGGTGAAAACTGCCGGTGTCGACGAGTCGATCCACGTGTTCGAAGGCCGCGCCAAGATCTACGAAAGCCAGGACAGCTCGGTACGCGGCATCCTCGCTGACGAAGTGAAGGAAGGCGACATCGTCATCATCCGTTACGAAGGCCCGAAAGGCGGCCCGGGCATGCAAGAGATGCTGTACCCGACGTCGTACCTGAAATCCAAGGGCCTGGGCAAAGCCTGCGCCTTGCTGACCGACGGCCGCTTCTCGGGCGGTACTTCGGGCCTGTCCATCGGCCACGCTTCGC
This sequence comes from Pseudomonas sp. K5002, assembly GCF_013386655.1. NCBI lineage: Bacteria > Pseudomonadati > Pseudomonadota > Gammaproteobacteria > Pseudomonadales > Pseudomonadaceae > Pseudomonas > Pseudomonas sp. K5002. The sequence continues at coordinate 8,841 of NZ_JACARK010000485.1, forward strand.
CGGAAGCTGCTGCGGGCGGCGCCATCGGCCTGGTACAGGATGGCGACAAGGTGCTGATCGACATTCCGAACCGCTCGATCAACCTGTTGATCAGCGATGAAGAACTGGCGGCACGCCGGGTCGAGCAGGACAAGAAAGGCTGGAAGCCGGTGGAGAAGCGTCCGCGCAAAGTCACCACCGCCTTGAAGGCTTATGCCCTGCTGGCCACCAGTGCCGACAAAGGTGCTGTGCGTAACAAGGCGATGCTTGACGGTCTGTAAACCTCGCCCATAAAAATGCCCCGCCATGTGCGGGGCATTTTTTTGTCTGGAGATAATTCCCCAAACAAAGAAGATCAACTGTGGGAGCGGGCTTGCTCGCGAATTGCGGTGTGCCAGTTACTGAATAAGCTGGCTGATCCACCGCCTTCGCGAGCAAGCCCGCTCCCACATTTTTGACCGAGTCCAGCCGTACTTACTGAATCTCGTCCGGCTTGACGATCACCCAGTTTTTATCCGCCGTCACCGGCAACCCTTCCTTGGCCTGGGCCGCAGCGTGCTTGGCCATCATGCCGTTGAGCTGGGTCATGTATTTGTCTTTACGGTTGATCCACAGGTGGATGCCGCCCTTGGCCACGTCCACGTCATGGAACAGCATGTAGCCGTCACTGGTCGGCGTGTCGCCACCGACGATCACCGGTTTTTTCCACTCGTCGATATAGGTCAGGATCGCCGCGTGCTTGCCGGCCATCCAGGTGGCCGGGGTCCACAGGTACGGGGTCAGCTCCAGGCCGAGGTTGGCCTTCTCGTCATACTTGCCGGCGGCAATCTGCTTGCGGGCGGTGGTCAGCTCGCCGGTCTTGCGGTCCTTGAGCAAGGTGCTCACGCCGATGACATTCTCGGGTTTGACGTTGTAGCCGTACTTCGGATCGGCCGCGACCATGCGCACCAACTCTTCGGACGCGGCGGTCATCACGTAGACCTCGATGCCGTTTTCCATCAGCTTGTTGAACAGCTCAGCTTGGCCGGTGAAGACCTTCGGCGGCTGCACTTCCATGTTCTTGACCACGTCACCGTCGTAATAGGTGACCGGCACCGGCTTGCCTGACGCCATCATCTCGTCGACGTAGCCCTTGAGTTCCTTGAGGGTGAAGCCGGAGAAAATCTGCGCCACCCACGGGTAGCAGACCATGTCGTCGACTTCGCAGAGGCGGTAGTAGTAGCTGAAGAGGCTTTCCTTGTGGTCGGCGGTGTCTTTGAACGGGATCAGCTTCAGGGAGGGGTCCATGGTGTCGCGGGTGATCAGGCCCTTGTTTTCCAGGTACGGCAGCAACGACTCTTCAAGGTCGTAGCGGTAACTGGTGTTGTCCATGTCGAACACCGCGAAGTTGCCCTTGTTGGCATTGGCGGCAATCATCGTGTCCAGTTGCTTGGCGGCAGCCGCCGGCCAATGTTTCAACTCGGTGGCGGCAAAGGCCTGGCTCGCGAGGCCCAGGCACAGCGCGGCGGCAAACAGTTTCGGCGCTAGCTTCATGTGCGTTTTCTCCCTGAGTGAAAGACATCGACGCTAACAAATCTGTATGACAGTTATCGCCCGAGCGCGACCGCTTTCGTCTTGATCGCGCCAATGCCATACGCCTGCGCGTCATTCGCTTATTCCAAAAACGACAGTCGCCATGCGATAACGTTATTAAATCAATATATTTCAAGCTGTTAGGCTTGCCGGTTCGCAATCGCAGGCTCCTGCGATTGGCTGCCTTCTCAACGGAGCTTCAATGAATCTGCCCCTGATTCTCAACTTACTGGTGTTCGTGGCCTTGCTGCTGGGCCTGGCACAAACCCGCCGAACCAACTGGAGCCTCGCCAAGAAGGTGTTGTTTGCGTTGGTACTCGGCGTGATCTTCGGTGTGGTGCTGCACGCGATCTACGGTGCCGGCAACCCGGTACTCAAGGCCTCGATCGGCTGGTTCGACCTGGTCGGCAACGGTTACGTGCAGTTGCTGCAAATGATCGTGATCCCGCTGGTGTTCGCCTCGATCCTCAGCGCCGTGGCCCGCCTGCATAACGCCTCGTCCCTGGGCAAGATCAGCTTCCTGACCATCGGCACGCTGCTGTTCACCACGGCAATCGCGGCGCTGATCGGTATCGGCCTGACCAACCTGTTCGGCCTCACCGCCGAAGGCCTGGTGGCCGGCACCCAGGAAATGGCGCGCCTGCAAGTGATCCAGAGTGATTACGCGGGCAAGGTCGCCGACCTGAATATCCCGCAACTGCTGCTGTCGTTCATCCCGCAGAACCCGTTCGCCGACCTGGCCCGGGCCAAGCCGACGTCGATCATCAGTGTGGTGATCTTCGCTGCATTCCTTGGGGTTGCCGCGCTGCAACTGCTCAAGGATGACGTGGAAAAAGGCCAGAAAGTCCTCAACGCCATCGACACCCTGCAAGCCTGGGTGATGCGCCTGGTGCGCCTGGTGATGAAACTGACCCCCTACGGCGTATTGGCGCTGATGACCAAAGTGGTCGCCAGTTCCAACCTGCAAGACATCATTAAGCTCGGCAGTTTTGTGGTGGTGTCGTACCTGGCCCTGGGCCTGATGTTTGTGGTGCATGGCCTGCTGCTGTCGCTGGCCGGGATCAACCCGCTGCGGTTCTTCCGCAAGGTCTGGCCGGTACTGACGTTTGCCTTCACCAGCCGCTCCAGCGCCGCGAGCATCCCGCTGAGCATTGAAGCGCAGACCCGTCGCTTGGGGATTCCGCAGTCCATCGCCGGTTTTGCCGCCTCGTTTGGCGCAACAATTGGCCAGAACGGTTGTGCCGGCCTTTATCCGGCGATGCTGGCGGTGATGGTTGCGCCGACCGTGGGTATCAACCCGCTGGACCCGCTGTGGATCGCAACACTGGTGGCGATTGTGACCTTGAGTTCGGCCGGTGTGGCGGGCGTGGGTGGCGGTGCGACGTTTGCCGCGCTGATCGTGCTGCCGGCGATGGGCTTGCCGGTGTCACTGGTGGCGCTGCTGATTTCGGTTGAGCCGCTGATCGACATGGGCCGTACCGCGTTGAACGTGAACGGTTCGATGACGGCGGGGGCGATTACCAGCCAGATCATGCAGCAGACGGATAAAGAGCTGCTCAATGCCGATGAGCATGCGGAACTGGCGCAGGCCTGACAGACCGCTATCGCAGGCAAGCCAGCTCCCACATTGAACCGGTTTTTTCAGTAATACTCGGTCAACTGTGGGAGCTGGCTTGCCTGCGATGCTCTTAGGCTTTTTCCCAGACTTCGAAGTTGTACGCCGGCTTGTCACCCTCAGCCGGATTCTCGACATTCGACACCAGCTTCCACTGGTTCAAATCAAACTCGGGAAACCACGCATCCCCGTCCGGGCTCAACGCCACCCGCGTCAAATACAGACGATCCGCCTGCTCCAGCCCCTGGGCATACAACTGCGCGCCGCCGATCAGCATCAGCTCATCCACGCCCTGCGCCTTGGCCCATTCCTCAGCCCGCTCCACGGCCGCGTCCAGTGACGGAAAAACTTCCGCACCTTCCAGCGCCAGCTCGGTCTGACGGCTGACCACAATGTTCAACCGGCCCGGCAACGGTCGCCCCAGGGAATCCCAGGTCTTGCGCCCCATGATGATCGGCTTGCCCAAGGTGGTGGCCTTGAAATATTTGAAATCCCCCGGCAAATGCCAGGGCATGCTGTTGTCGACGCCGATCACACGGTTTTCACCGAGGGCTGCGATCAGGCTTAAAGGGAGAGTTTTTTTCATGGCGACGAGAATACCAGAGCCGCGCGCGGCATACCCCAACCGGCGTTCCAGCGGTTATGCTCCAGATTCACTGGCTCAACAGGACGGCGCGTGACAGCTCTGACCCCCCTGCAAACACTCTGGCTGACCGAGACCGTGCGCCTGCGCGAGGAACACGCGGGCGCCCTGGAAGACCAGGAAGCCAATCGCCTGGCCCGCAGCACCGGCGGCGACCTGCCCACGCGCATTCAAAACCGTGCGCTGTGGCTGGCCGAACGCGATGGCCTGACCGCCGCCCTGACCCGCTGGCTGCAAGGTGCGCGCCTGGCGCTGATCCTTCTGGCGGTAGTCGCCATTATCAGCGGCGCCGGCCTGGCGTTTGCCGCGCTGGGCAACGGGTTGGCG
>NZ_JACARK010000486.1:0-5961 GCF_013386655.1 Pseudomonas sp. K5002
CGCCTCACATCGCGCCTGATCGGCGGCTACCGGATGCTGCTGGTAGCATCACCGGCTTACCTCGCCGAGCGCGGCACGCCGCAACGGCCGGAAGACCTGGCTCAGCATGCATGCATCAAGTTCCGCTACCCCAACACCGGCAAAATGCAGCGCTGGCCCCTGCGCCAGGACGGGGTGGAAGCTGATTTCCCACTGCCCGCCGCGATGGTATGCAACAACCTGGAAGCGCGCATCTGCTTTGCCGTGCAAGGTATCGGCATCGCCTACCTGGCGGATTTCGCCATTCGTGAATGGCTCGACAGCGGACAATTGGTGCCGGTGCTGGAGGCGTGTTCGGAAGCAGAGAACTTCCGGATCATGTGGCCTTCGGGCCGCCATCCAACGCCCAAGCTGCGGGTGTTTATCGACTACCTGCATGCGCACCTGTTTCCCGAGGATGGGCCTGCGAGCAAACGTGCAGACTGCCGGCCCACGTCTTGATCACAGCGCCTGATCAGCGTCGAACTGCTCCCGGGATCGCCTGAATCCGTCGGCATTTTCCACCACCCACGTCCACAACGGAATCATGTGCACCAGCAGCTGTTTGCCCAACTCCGATAGCTGGTATTCGACCTTGGGCGGCACCTCCTGGAAGTCATGGCGCAGCACCAGGCCATCGCGCTCCAGCTGGCGCAAGGTCCGCGTGAGCATGCGCTGGGTGACGCCCTCCATGCGTCGGCCGATCTCGGCGTGGCGCAGCCGGCCGTTCACGCCCAACAGGTGCACGATGCCCAACGACCAGCGGTTTCCCGCATGGGTCAGCACCTGCCGTTTGAGCCCGTCTTCATCGGCGCTAAGGGCTTCACAGGCGGCTTGTGAGCGCCTGATGATCTCGTCGTTATCCACCTTCTACTCCCGGTATCACTGGTGTGCCTTCTTATGCGCGGTCGGCAATTCTGCAAGCATGGCATGACTTTCACCTGAACCGAGACCCCTATGACTGCTTCGATCCTTGTACTGGGCGCCGGCGAACTGGGCCTGGCGGTACTGCGCCAACTGTCCCGCCTGGCTGCACCGCAAAATGTGTCTGTGACGGTGTTGCTGCGCCCCGCCACACTGAACTCCCCCGATCCGGCCAAACAGCAGGAAATCATCGAACTGCGCGCCTTGGGCATTGAGCTGCTGGCGGGTGACCTGGCCAATGGCTCCGAGGCCGAGCTGGCAACGGTGTTCGCCGACTATCACACCGTGATCAGTTGCATCGGCTTTGCCGCAGGCCCCGCCACTCAGCGCAAGCTGACCCGCGCGGTCATCGCAGGCGGCGTGAAACGTTATGTACCGTGGCAGTTCGGTGTGGACTACGACGTGATCGGCCGCGGTTCGGCCCAGGACCTCTGGGATGAACAGCTTGACGTGCGCGACTTGCTGCGCTCCCAGCAAGGCACGCAATGGGTGATTGTCTCCACCGGGATGTTCACCAGCTTCCTGTTTGAACCGTCCTTCGGCGTCGTCGACCTGGCGCAGAATACCGTGCATGCATTGGGAGATTGGGACACCGCTGTCACCGTCACCACGCCTGAGGACATCGGCCTGCTGACGGCACGCATCCTGTTCAGCACGCCGCCGATCACCAATCAGGTGGTGTACACCGCCGGAGACACCCTGACCTACGGCGAGCTGGCCGATACCGTGGATGCGCAACTGGGGCTCACCCTCAAACGCGAACGCTGGTCGGTGCGCTACCTGGAAGCGGAACTGGCCGCTGCACCCGAGGACAACCTGATGAAATACCGGGTGGCCTTCGCCCAAGGCAACGGCGTGGCCTGGGACCCTGCCATTACCTTCAATGGGCAACAACAGATCGCCGTGACCAGCGTTGCCCAATGGATTGAGCAGAACCTCAAGGCACCGGCAACCACCCGCTGAACTGCCCCTGGCTGTCCAACGTGCACCAGGCGAAATCCCAGGGCAGCGGCGGCAGCCTTTGCAGCGCCACGCCACTGCCCGGCTTCCAGTCCACCACCTGAAGCGGCGCGCCTTGCCAGGCCACAACCACGCCCCGGGCCTGGCTGGTGTCATCGCTGACCCAACGGGCTGCCGCCGCCGTCATGAACGCTTCGATGGGTTCTTCATCGATCTGCGTGCGATACACCGAACCGAGCAGCCAACGGCACACGTTTACATGGTAGGTCCAGTCCAGGGAGGGACGGTTGCGGTAAGCCCAGGTCATGAAGCTGCGAAACAGGTTTAAGCCCTCCGGCGGGTCGAGCTTGAGCAAACCGGGGCAGATGTCGAACAAGGTGTGCCAGTACGGCAGTAACCGTGCATCCAGGTGGACGAAACAGCGGGCATTACTCGGGTATTCGACAGACGGTAGCAACACGTCGCCGCGGGACGGACGGCGCGACGCCTTGCTGACCAGACGGGCAGCGCCGGAAGGCAGGATAGAGCTCATGGAACGCACTCACACTCGTGACGATAGAACGCCTCCTGGTATCAGGAAGCCCGGGGCACACGTCAGAATGCAGGGGAAGCGCGAGGGTTGGCCGAGGGCCAGGAATACCGTGGAGGGGCCTTGTTGCGCCGCTCATGGGCCGGGCGCGGCTTTTGCCCCAGGCCCAACAGCCAGGCCAGGCAAAACAGGAAGACAATGCCCAGGGTCACGGCGGAGCACACCGGGCAGGCGAAGAAGTTCGACCAGCTGCTGGCCGTCGGATTGCCCAGGCCGGCATCCGAGGCCGGCGCCTTGGTGCCCAGGCTTGAACAGAATTGCCCACCCAGGCCATTGAGCTCAAGCCCCATCATCTGCCCATGGCCCAAACCGCAGACGAACACATTGAACAGGACGCAAAAATACAGGGTCCAGGCAATGAGTGAACGGTCCGGGCGGGAGAGTTTCATGGCGGCGACTTTACCATTCCCCCTGTAGGAGCTGTCGAGCTTTAGCGAGGCTGCGATGCAGGCGCCACGGTCTTGCAGGAATACCGAGCCGATCCCTTCGCAGCCTCGCTCAAGCTCGACAGCTCCCACATTTGGTCTTGCCCGGCAGGGCCTGTGACAGAACGTCGCAGATTACGCCCAGAGGCCCGGGTTGTTAGAATGCCACGCTCTCCTCGCCTGATTTAACGCTTCGTGGTACCCAGGCGCTTCACAGGATGCACAGTTGATGAGTACGTTATTCACCCGCCGCAAAGTCCTCTCCGGCATGGGATTGCTGGGCCTGGGCCTGCTGGCCGGCTGTGACAACAGCCCGAAACTGAACTTCAAGTACGGCAAGGATCTGAGCGACAAGATCATGGGCCGTACCTTCAAGCTCAAGAACACCGACGGCGAGACCGTCACCTTGAGCTCTTTCCGTGGCTTGATGCCGGTGGTGTTCTTCGGCTTCACCCAGTGCCCGGCCGTGTGCCCGACCACCCTGGCGCGCATGGCCCAGGCGAAAAAACTGATGGGCCGCGACGGCAAGATCATGCAGGTGGTGTTTATCACCCTGGATCCGGAACGCGACACGCCCAAGATACTGGACGCCTACGTCAAGGCCTTCGACCCCAGCTTCCAGGCGCTGTACGGCACCCCGGAAGAAATCGCCGTGGCCGCCAAGGAATTCGGGATCTTTTATGAAAAGATCCCCGCCGGCGACAGCTACACCCTCTCCCACACCGCCACCAGCTTTGTGTTCGACACCCGGGGCACCCTGCGCCTGGGCTTGTCTGCCTCGCTTAACGCCAAAGAGTGCGCAGAAGACCTGCTCACCGTCATGGAGGTCTGCTAATGACTGCCGTTCAACACCTCAAGCGCTTCGCCCTCGGTCTCTCCCTGCTGGGCCTCGCCGCCCACGCCAGTGCACAGGCAGTGGTCACCGACGCCTGGGTACGCGCCTCGGTACCGGGCCAGCCGTCCAGCGGCGCGTTCATGACCGTTACCGCCGACAGCGACAGCAAACTGCTCAGCGTGGCGTCGCCGGTCGCCAAGACCGTGCAGATCCATGAGATGACCATGAAGGACGACGTGATGCGCATGGGCCCGGTGGACTCGGTGCCATTGCCCGCCGGCAAGGCCGTCAAGCTCGACCCGGATGGCTATCACGTGATGCTGATCGACCTCACCGCCCAGATCAAGGAAGGCGACCAGGTGCCGCTGACCGTCACCGTGGAAAATGCCAAGGGTGAAAAGCAGTCGATCGAAGTGAAGGCCCAAGCCCGTGCGTTGAATGCGACGGAAACCATGGATCACAGCAAGATGCACTAAAGCGCAGATCAAAATGTTGGGGCTTGTGTGGGAGCGGGCTTGCTCGCGAATGCGGTGTGACAGTCACCGGATGTATTGACTGATCCACCGCTTTCGCGAGCAAGCCCGCTCCCACATTGGCCCTTCAGTGTCTGAAAAATCGGGCATCCGCTTCATACTTTTTTCGTCTCGCATCAACACTTTCTATATATTTTCAATCTGCAATACAACTCGTTAGCCTGCGCAAGCCGGACGCGTCTCCCTGTCGCCGTCCGGCCAGATAATTCTAAAAATAAGCAGCAGACAACGGGAATAACAATGAACAAATCCCCCATTACCCTGGGCTTGACTTCGGCCACCCTCGGTTTGACCCTCGCCTTCCCAACCTTTGCCGAAGCTGACTTTTTCAAAGACAGCAAGGCCGACCTCGAATTTCGCAACTTCTACTTCAACAGCGATTACCGCCAGCCCAACGCGAGCCAGTCCAAGCGCGATGAGTGGGCCCAAGGGCTGATCCTCAATTACCAGTCGGGTTACACCGAAGGCCTGGTGGGCTTTGGCCTCGATGCCATCGGCCTGCAGGGTTTGAAACTGGACTCAAGCCCCGACCGCCAAAACACCGGCCTGCTCCCCGTGGGCGAGGATGGCGCACCGGACAGCTACAGTCGAATGGGCGCCACCGCCAAGGCGCGGATCTCCAAAAGCGTGCTCAAATTCGGCACGCTGATCCCCAAGCTGCCGACCGTACTGCCCAACGATGGCCGGCTGCTGCCCCAGACCTTTCGCGGCACTCAATTGACCAGCCAGGACATCGCCGGCCTGACCTTCGATGCCGGGCGCCTGACCAGCAACACCCTGCGTAACGACAGCGGCCATGCAGACATCGAAGTCGACGGCAAAGGCATCAAGGGCGCCGTGCCCAGCGATAAATTCGACTTCGCCAGTGCCAGCTACAGCTGGACCAAAACCCTGGTCACCGGCTACCACTACGCCAACCTCGAGAACAACTACAAGCAACACATCTTCAACCTGGTCCATACCCTGCCACTGGGTGACGCGCAGTCGTTCAAGACCGACCTGCGTTACGCCGACTCCAGCAAGGAAGGCAACAGCAACATCGACAACCAGGCCTTCGGTGCCAAGTTCACCTACAGCCTCCACGGCCACTCGTTCGGCGCCGCCTACCAGCGCATGAAAGGCACCACCGGCTTCCCCCACCTGGACGGTACCGACTCCTACCTCGTCAACTACGTGATGATCTCGCCGGACTTCGCCAACCCCGAGGAAAAGTCCTGGCAGGCCCGCTACGACTATGACTTCGCCGCCCTCGGCATCCCCGGCCTGACCTTCATGACCCGCTACCTCAAGGGTGACAACTTCGTGCGTACCCGAACCCTGGAAGGCACCGAGTGGGAGCGCAACACCGATATCGGCTACGTGTTCCAGAGCGGTGCCCTGAAGAACCTTGAAGTGAAATGGCGCAATGGCACGTATCGCAGCAATGGTAGCGGCAGCGATATCGACCAGAACCGCTTTATCGTCAGCTACACCCTGCCCTTGCTGTGATTTTTCCCGGAGCGTTGCACATGAATAGCAGAAAAAGCCTGATCCACCTGGCCGTCGCCTTTGCCCTGTTCAGCAGTTACGGCGCCTACGCCGCCGACACCGGCGCGTTGCCCTGCAAAACCACCGAAGAGTGCGCCGCCCAGGCGGCCAAAGTCGGCGCCACGCCGGGCTCCTCGCAAAGCGCCCACA
>NZ_JACARK010000487.1:0-1239 GCF_013386655.1 Pseudomonas sp. K5002
TGGCCACGCCCAGGGCGTAGCCGGTCACCAGCCAGCCGGCGCCGGGAATCGATACACCGAGGTCGGCCGCCACATCGGGCAACAGGCCCATGATGACGAACTCGGTGGTACCGATGGCGAAGGCGCTTAAGGCCAGGATGAGTAGCGAGAGAGGCATTGATGGGTCCTTGTTACAGCGGTGCGCTGAGTTCTTCGGTGAGCGCTTTGAGGAAGGCTTGGATCACGTCCTCATTGCGTTTGAAAAAGTGCCATTGGCCGGCCTTCTGGCTGCTGATCAGCCCCGCCCGTTGCAGGTTCGCCAGGTGCGCCGACACGGTGGACTGAGACAGCCCGCAGCGCTGGTCGATCTGCCCGGCGCAAATGCCGTATTCGTGGTTGTGCAACTGCTCGGGGAATTGCACTTTCGGGTCTTTCAGCCAGTTGAGGATGTCTCGCCGTACTGGGTGCGCCAGGGCTTTTATTATTTCGTCGAGGTCGATGGACATGGCAGTGATGCTCGGTTTTGTAAAACGTTATATCGCGATGAGGCGAACTTTAAATCGTTGTATCCCGATATACCAATATGATTTTGGTATTAAACCAGATTGAATCGGTATATCGGGTTATAACGATACGTTGACGGCAGTGCTAGACTGCGCGCCATGAATTATCTCGCACATCTGCACCTCGGCGGCCAACTTCCTGCTCAATTGCTTGGCAGCCTGTATGGCGACTTTGTTAAAGGTCGCCTGCAAGGCCAGTTCAGCCCGCAAATCGAGTCGGCGATTCAGTTGCATCGCTCAATCGATCGCTACACCGACAGTCATCCGCTGATCGGGCAGGCGCTGTCGCGCTTCACCCTGACCCGGCGCCGCTATGCCGGGATTGTCCTCGATGTGTTTTTCGACCACTGCCTGGCGCGGGACTGGGCGTTATATGCCGATCAGCCGCTGGAGCGATTTACCTCTGAGGTTTACCGGGTGCTCGCCGAAGAGCCGGCGTTGCCGGGGCGGCTGGCGCAGATTGCGCCGTACATGGCGGCGGATGACTGGCTGGGTTCGTACCGCGAATTTGCGGTGATGGAACAGGTACTTCGAGGAATTGGCCGACGCCTGACACGGCCCGAAGAACTGGGCCATGCCATGCAGGAATTACGAGCGCTGTACGAGCCGTTGAGCGAGGACTTTCGGGTGTTTTACCCAGAATTGCAGCGGTTCTCAAATAGCCAGTTGGCAATACAACTATAAATGTGGGAGCGGG
>NZ_JACARK010000487.1:1263-2999 GCF_013386655.1 Pseudomonas sp. K5002
CCCGCTCCCACATTTTTCACCGTGCTCGCTTCAGGCCGCGAATGCTGGCCGCGCTGGCATTTGCTCAGCTTCTGGAAGGGGGCCAAACAACGCCTTCTGCACCGCCTGCTGCGCCTGGAACGCCAGCGCCGCACGTTCCTGCCCGGCGCAGGCAATCGGCTTGAGCAGATGGATTTCCACGTCGCCCTGGTCATTGCCGAACAAACGCATCAGGTGCGAGAGCAAATCATCGTCGCCAATAAACGGTGCCAGCGGGTCGATGTGGCCATCGCGCAGATAACGAATCGCCACCGGTTGCAGCGACACATCGGCATCAATCGCACTGGCCAGTAACCGCCCGTGGAACGTACGCAGGGCGCGGCCGTCGGTGGTGGTGCCTTCCGGGAACATCAACAGCGGGTGTTGTTGTTCCAGATGACGCGTCATCTGTTTGCGAATCAACTGGCTGTCCCCCGAACCTCGGCGGATGAACAGGCTGCCTGCCTTGGCGGCCAACCAGCCCGCCACCGGCCAGGTGCGCACCTCGGCCTTGGACAGGAACGACATCGGCGCCACCATCCCCAGCAGCGGGATATCGGTCCACGATACGTGGTTGCTGACCCACAGCATCGACTGTTGCGGCAACTCACCGTGAACGGTCACGCGAAAGGGCAGGGCGTTGGTCAGCCGTGCCATGAAAAAACGCGACCAGCGCTGCCGGCGCACCATCGAGTTGGCCACGCCCAGACGTTCAAACACGCCAAACACACTGGCCATGGTCAAACCCAGGGCCACCACCACCAGCACGCGGGCAATTCGCCCGTACACCCGAAGGCGGCTCATCACATGGCTGCCTTGAAGTGGCGGGCATACCGCGGGCACAGCTCGTCGCGCTTGAGCAGGATGAACACGTCGGCGACCTGGAAGTCTTCGTCCCAGCAGGGTTCGCCGCAAATCTTTGCACCCAGGCGCATGTAGGCCTTGAGCAAGGGGGGCATTTCGGCGATGACGTTGGATGGCAGGTCCAGTGCCGGCAGCGGCTTTTTCGGCTCGGCCCGCAGGTGTTCGTTGCACAGGTAGCGTTCGCGCAGGCGCTGCATGATGGCGTGGGCCTGGATGCCGCCGTCGTGCATCGGGATGCTTGCGCAGCCCATCAGGTAACTGTAGCCACCCTGGTTGAGGACTTCGGCCAGCTCGCCCCACAACACGGCGATGGTGCCGCCGTTGCGGTAGGCGGGGTCGACGCAGGTGCGGCCGATTTCCAGGATGGGGCCTTTGAGGTGCAGCAGGCCGTGGAGGCTGAATTCTTCTTCGCTGTAGAAGCGGCCCAGGGTGGTGGCAGCCTGGTGATCGAGCAAACGGGTGGTGGCGACGAGTCGACCGCTGTTCAAATCCCGCACGCCGATGTGGCTGCAGTGAACATCATAGTCATCCATGTCCAGGCCCAGTTCAGCGCCTTTCAGCTTGGCGTTGAATTCGCCGCTGAACACGTTGAACCGCAGGGCCTGGGCTTCCTGCAAAGCCTGGGCGCCGATCAGGCGTTCGGCTTGCAGGCGGCGTTCATTGCCGGTGTCGCTGATGCGGGCGATCTGAGTCATGGCGAGTCTCCGAGTGCCGGCCAGGGTTACGGCCGGTCGACTTGTTTGTGCCATGTCAGGCTATGTAGGGCCGGTGTCATCTCCATGAAGTTACGGTGACGCTTAGATGACAGGCATTTCGCCGGTGGGTGCTGTGTTTTTTGTGTACATATCCGTTGC
>NZ_JACARK010000488.1:0-4956 GCF_013386655.1 Pseudomonas sp. K5002
GAGGCTGCGATGGGGTCGCCGCGCCGTACCTGCCAGACCGCGGCGCCTGCATCGCAGCCTCGCTGGGGCTCGACAGCTCCCACAGTTGATCTCAGTTGATCAGGAGCGTGTGTTCGTATCCCGTGACGCCCTGCGTCACCACTGAACAGATTGATTTTTTATTCCGCACGACACACCTTAGCGAATCGTTTTTCTAGAAGGTGACGCCCGCAGTGTCCGATTTTCCGACTCTCAAAACCGAACGCCTGACCCTCAGAGAACTTACACAGGAGGATGCGGTGGGGTTGTTTGCGATTCATAGCGACGCTGAAGCAATGAAGTGGTTCGGTGCCGACCCAATCACCGAGCCTCATCAAGCGGAGCAACTGATCGAGCTGTTTGCCAGTTGGCGCACCTCACCCAATCCGGGGATTCGCTGGGGGATTGAGGAGACAGCCACGGCAGCGCTGATCGGCACCTGTGGTTTCTTCAAATGGAATCGTACGTGGCGCAGTTGCGCCATCGGGTTTGAGATGGCGCAATCGGCACAGGGACAGGGGCTCATGAAGGAAGCGGTTTACGCCGCCCTTCGATGGGCGTTCCAGCACATGGAACTCAACAGGATCGAAGCGCTGGTTCATCCTGACAACGCCCGGTCACTGAACCTGCTTGAGAAAGCCGGGTTCGTGCGTGAAGGAACGTTGAGGCAGGCGGGTTACTGGAACGCAGCTCATCAAGACCTGGTTCAGCTTTCGCTGCTGCGTGGGGAGTGTGAGTACCTTTAGTGTCAGCGCGCGGTCCGGCGGTAAACCAGCGTATCGCGTACGCCGAAGTACTCGCAGCGCCGCGCGCCTTGAAGGGTTTCCACCCATTCAAACCCCGTTGCCTCAGCCAGTCGTTGACTGGATATGTTCGCCGAAGAAGTGGTCAGGCGCAGTGTGTGCCCGCTCAACTGCGAAACCAGAGCGGTCAATGCCTCCCTCATCAGCCCATGACCGGCGTGTGCCTGATTGCCCCAATAGCCAACTTCGTAGCTGTGAATCTCATCGGCCAGCGGCAGCAGGCCGATACAGCCCACCAATGCCTGGGGATCGTCGCGAGATAACAGGAAATACCGTTTCTCCCCGACAGGCGCATCGAAGTCTTTTGCCGCGCGCTGCAGGCTTTCCTGCGTGTCCTCCAGCGTCCAGTGCGGCTTGCTCCATACGAGAAACCGGCGGTGCAGTGCGTAGCTGGCGTTCAAGGCATCGGCGAGTTTTTCAGCGAGCGCCACATCAGGCGCAACCAGGGTCATCCGGTCAGTTTGCAGGGTTGTTGGCAGCGGCGCCTGCTGTTCAATGGTTTGCACCCACACGAATCCTTCGTCTTCACTGGGTGGCTCGAGCATGCTGAACACGCTTTTCAGCGCGTCCTCCGGCACCTTTTTGTCAGCATTGCGTTGGGCATTTCGCGATAACGCCAGCTCCAGCGGTGCGCTCACCAGGATGCCGATCACCGGGACTGCATAGTCCCTCGCGATGGACAGCAGCTCCTGCCGATGACGCCGCGCCGGCAAAGCAGCATCGAAGACGATTGCGCCGTGCCCCAACCGCTCAAGGTTTTCCGCCACCCAGCGAGACTTGCCCGCCCCCTGCACGCCCATGACCACGTACACATGAGTGCCCTTTGCCGCCTGTGACAGCTCGTGCCTCAACCGCGCATACGCGAGCTGCCATGCCTGTCGATTTCGTTCAGGCGTGAATTCCCTGCCGAACTCGGTTTCCAGATAGTCGTCAGGGTTGATCACCAAGGGCAAGTCCATCGACCGATCCTCCATCAAAAAGGCACGTCACCCAACATCGTCGCGCGGTGCATCACCCGCCTTTGCGGTCGGTAATCATCAATCGCGTAATGCTGGGTAATGCGGTTATCCCAGAACGCTACATCATTCGCCTTCCATCGCCAACGCACGGTGAATTCCGGACGGCTCACGTGGCTGAACAATAACCGCAGCAACGCATCACTTTCCGCCACCTCAAGCTCATTGATCCGCGTAGTAAAGCCTTCATTCACAAACAACGCCTTGCGCCCGGTGGCAGGATGCGTCCTGACCACCGGGTGTGACAGCGGCGGGTGATCCTTCCGGGCTTTTTCGTAGCGCGCCAATGCTTCGGGCGTGCTGCCGAAGCGCTCGGTGGGAAATGATTTGGTCAATTCGTGGGTGGCGGTCAGGCCGTCGAGCAGTTGCCTGACGGGGGCCGATAACCCTTCAAACGCAGCCACGCCATTGGCCCACAACGTATCCCCGCCGAACGCAGGCACTTGCCTGGCCGCCAACACAGAGCCCATCGCCGGTGCGGCGAGGAAGGTCACATCGGTGTGCCAGATGGCGTTGTCGCGGACATCGGTCACGGCGGTGTCGATCAGCAGCAATTCCGGGTGCCGGTCAACGTGCGGGTAAATCGGATGCCGGTGCAAATCACCAAACCGCGCGGCAAATGCCACGTGCTGCCCGGGGGTAATGGCCTGGTTACGGAAGAACAACACCTGGTGCTGCAGCAGTGCTTGCTCCACCCAGTCGTGTTGTTGATCCGTCAGAGGCAGGGCCATATCCAGCCCCTCAACCTCGGCGCCGATGGCAGGGCCAAGGGGATGAAGCGTCAGGCCCATGATTATTCTCCGATGAACTTGTCGCTGACGAAGGCGGAATAGTCAGGCAGGACCTTTTCGATTTTTCCCTGCTCTTTCAGAAATTCGGCGGTCTTGCCGATTTCCCTGGCGGTGCCACCGGCGAGGTATTGCGCGCTTTTTTGTTCGGCGGCTGTCGGGAACGACGAGCCTTCGAGCAGCTCGGGAATGTCCGCAGCGTTGGCGCCTGTGAGTCGGGCGATGCTCTTCACGGGGGCAGAATCAGCGGTCCAGTCTTTTTTATGCGCGGCGTAATCGGCAATCGCCGCCAGGCTGACCCTGGCAAAATCGGCAACGACCTTCGGATTCTTTTCAGCGAAATCCTTGCGCGCTACCCACACCTCAAAGGTCGGGGCGCCCCAGTTGGAAACTTCGGCAGCATCCGTGAGGATCTTGCCGGTCTTACGGATTTCACCCAGGGCAGGCGACCAGGTAAACGCCCCGTCGATATCGCCGCGGGCCCAGGCGGCGGTGATTTGTGCCGGTGTCAGGTTGACGATGTTGACTTTGCGCGGGTCCAGGTTCCAGTGCTTCAGCGCGCCCAGCAGGCTGTAATGGGAGGTCGACACAAAGGGCACGGCGATGGTTTTGCCGATCAGGTCATCAGGGGTCTTGATCCCGCTGCCGTCGCGAACCACCAGGGCCTCGGAACTGCGAATCTGCGCGCTGACAATGAACGCCACCAGCGGCATGTTTCGCGAAGCCGCCGCGGCCAACGGGCTGGAGCCCAGGTTGCCGATCTGCACATCACCGGAAGCCATGGCGGCCAGGACGGCCGGGCCCGCGTCGAATCTGCGCCAATCGATCTTCTGGCCGATACCTTTTTCATATTCGCCATCGGCGATGGCGCGTTTGATCGGGTCGATGCCGTTGATGTAACCGATGGTGAGGTCAGCGGATTGAGCGCTTAGGGAGAGGACAGCGAGGCCCACGGCCGAGAGGAGGTTGCGGGCCAGTTTCAGCGTGTTCATTTTTATAGATTCCTGAGCGGATAAGACTTGAACAGCGCGGACTCCGGCTCTCCAAGGATCAACTCAGTTAGATGATATTGATCTATAAAAAATAAAATAAATAATTTTATGGAATTAGCTTAGAGCTTCTGCAGGAGCGATCAAGCTCGCTCCTGCAGGGTCATGTCACTCTTGGACATCCATGAACTCTTTGGCCCAGCTCACGTAGGTGTCGGGGAACGTGTAGGTGTGGGTCAGTTCGCTGGCGGTCAGGTTTGACGTGCTGCGCGTCAGGTTGCGCTGTTCGCGAAGGCTGTCGTAGGTGGCCTTGATCGAGGCGAAGTACGCGCCGTGCCCGGCGACCACAATCCGCACACCCAGTTTGGCCAGGCGTTCGTTGTCATTGAGATGCGGGTTGGCGTAGGTCACCAGCATCAACGGCACCGTCAGGCCTTCGGCGATCTGTTCAAGGTGCTCGAAGTCACGGACGCCCACCATGCAGATGCCGTCTGCGCCAGCCTCTTGATACGCCTTGGTGCGATGGATAACGTCTTCCACCGGCAATACGGCGGCGTTGGTCCGGGCGATGATCGAAAGCTGCGGATCGACCCGGGCCTCCAGGGCCGCCTTGACCTTGCCCACGCCCTCTTCCGTGCTGATGAGGTCGGTGGATTTGCGCCCGAACTGCGCGGGCAACAGGGTATCTTCAATGGTCAGCGCCGAGACGCCAGCACGCTCCAGTTCCTGGACGGTGCGCATCACGTTCAGTGCATTTCCGTAGCCGTGGTCGGCGTCGGCGATCACCGGAAGCTGCGCCACCCGGCCGATGCGGGTGGCCTGCTCGACGAACTCACTCAGGGTAATCAGCGCGAAGTCCGGTGCAGCCAGGACCTGTAATGACGCCACCGAGCCTCCCAGGATGCCGACTTCGAAGCCCAGGTCTGCAGCGATCCTGGCGGACATCGGGTCGAACACCGAGGCGGTGTGAAAGCAGTGTTGGGAGGCCAGCAGCTCGCGAAACGAGCGCCGTAGATCCTGGTGGGAAATTTTCGACATGTTCACTCCTCACTGTCGCCGTATACGCGGGAACGACCAGTGCCAATTCAAAAGTAAGGCTAGCGTATCACGCCGGAAAAAGATGGTTGATGACGTTTGAGAAACTTATACATCACGCTTGGCGGAGGGAAGCCCGCCGCCATTATTTCAACCGTCCCGCCTCACCCAGCCAGGTTGACGCGGCCTGGTGCAACCATTCGGTGGCGGCGGGATTGTGTTTGACCCGGCTATCCAGGAACGCCACACCCATGGCCTGAATCGCGGCCACCTGCTTGGGGTCCGGCGCCGGTTCGCCCGCCATCGG
>NZ_JACARK010000049.1:0-9737 GCF_013386655.1 Pseudomonas sp. K5002
CGGCCAAGGCCCAGGTCGATGCGGCCCGGGTACAGGCTTTCCAGGGTGCCGAACTGCTCGGCGATCACCAGCGGCGCGTGGTTGGGCAGCATCACGCCACCGGAACCGACACGGATCGTCGAGGTGCCACCGGCCAGGTAACCCAGCAATACCGAGGTCGCCGAGCTGGCGATGCCGTCCATATTGTGGTGTTCGGCGACCCAGAAACGGTTGTAGCCGAATTTTTCCACGTGCTGGGCCAGGTCCAGGGAATTGCGCAGCGACTGCGCTGGGCTGCCGTTGGCGCGCACGGGCACGAGGTCGAGGGTCGAGAACTTTACGTCGGACAGCGATTTCATAAGCCTGCTTCTCCAATGGGGGCGCAGGCTTCTTAGACGAACCAAAACCTGCCGCTTCATGTGCATGTCCTATGCAATGAGGGCATATACCCGAGATTCAATAGCGATGGTGAAATTTCCTACTTAATCGCTAGGTTTCTCCGACAAGATGAACTTTGCCGTGGCGTCTATCCTCAGAACCCTTACTGACGCAAAACCACCGTTCGAGGAGACCGCTATGAGTATTGTTAAAAAAGCATCCGCGCATTGGGAAGGCGACCTGAAGACTGGCCTGGGTTCCATTTCCACCGAAACCGGCGTTCTGCGTGAAGCGCCTTACGGCTTCAAGGCCCGTTTCGAAGGTGGCAAGGGCACCAACCCTGAAGAACTGATCGGCGCAGCCCATGCCGGTTGTTTCTCCATGGCGTTTTCCATGATTCTCGGCGATGCCGGGCTCAAGGCCGACAGCATCGACACCCAGGCCGAAGTGACCCTGGACCAAGTGGACGGTGGCTTTGCGATTACTGCCGTGCACCTGACCCTCAAGGCGAAGATCCCGGGCGCCAGCCAGGCGCAGTTCGACGAGCTGAGCAAAAAGGCCAAGGAAGGATGCCCCGTGTCCAAGGTACTGAATGCAACCATTACCCTGGATGGCACCCTCGTTAATTGATCGACCCTTGTAGGAGCGAGCTTGCTCGCGAAGCGCTCAAAGGCGCCGCGCTCTTCCAGGCGGCACGCGTTATCGTTGACGTTTTTCGCGAGCAAGCTCGCTCCTACACGTTCAGGTATGGTCGAATAGCCGATTGCAGACTCAGCGCACACCCGTGCGCGTGCATTCAGGGAGCTTCACACATGAAACGTATTGCCTTGGCGGTTATCTGCTGTGCACTGGCCACGTCGGCGCTGGCGGCGCCAAAAGATTGTGAAGAGCTCAGGAAGGAGATCGAGGTCAAAATCCAGGCGAATGCCGTTCCGTCCTACACCCTCGAAATCGTCACCAAGGAAGAAGCTGACAAGCACGACAGCGCCATGGTTGTCGGCAGCTGTGAGAATGGCACCAAAGCCATCGTCTACCAGAAGAACAACGACTGATCAGATGCAGTTGACGCTACGTTCTTCGGCCAGCAATTGACCCGCTTTGTTGTACAGCCGGATATTCGGGTTGTAGCCCAGTGAGCGCCCTTCCAGGCGATAGCGCTGGCCCGCCTCGAAACGGTCGTATTGCAGGGTCATGAAGCAGGTACGGTCAGTGGTTTGGCCAAACCCGCCGAAACTGCCGCCGGTAGGCACCTCGAAATCAAAACGTACCATCAGCTCATGGCTGCCAGGCGGCACCTGGAAGAAGCGCCCGTCGTTCAGGTTTTTCCCGTCCAGGCGTTGCGCCATTACCAGCTTGGCGCCGGGTGTCGGGGTAGCGAAGTCGACCCAGGCCTGGTGTGGATCAACCGGCGGTAGTGGCGTCGACGCACAGGCACTGAGAAAAATCGCGGCGACGGGAAGCAGTAGCTGACGCATGTTAAGCACTCAACTGTAGGAATGGTTTTTTGAACGGCTGCGTTCGGCAGCACGCTCCCTATGAGTATAAACACGCCACGCCATGGAAAAATTCCCCACAGGCGAGATAGTCTGGCGGGATGGTTACCGGCGAGAGGTTTTAATGGTCAGGCGTTTGCTTCCCGGCTTGATGCTGCTGTTGCTCAGTGGCTGTTCCAGCGTCAGTTATTACAGCCAACTGGCAGACGGCCAATGGCAATTGCTGCGTGCCCGGGAGCCAGTCTCCGCGGTCGTCGCCGACCCGTCCCGGCCACAGGTGCTGCGCGAGCACTTGGCGCAATCGCAGAAAGCCCGCACCTTCGCCAGCGAACACCTGCACCTGCCGGATAACCAGAGTTACCGGCTGTATGCCGATATCGGCCGTCCTTACGTGGTCTGGAACGTGTTCGCCACGCCTGAATTTTCCCTGTCCCCGCAAACCCACTGCTTCCCGATTGCCGGTTGCGTGGCCTATCGCGGCTACTACAACCAGGGCGCCGCACGCGGCCAGGCGGCTTTGTTGAAGCAGCAAGGGATGGATGTGTCGATTGGCGGCGTGGAGGCCTATTCCACCCTCGGCTGGTTCAACGATCCGATCATGAGTTCGATGATGAGCTGGGGGGACGAGCGCCTGGCCACGCTGATTTTTCATGAGCTGGCGCACCAGCGGTTTTATGTGAAGGACGACACCGAGTTCAACGAGTCGTACGCCACCTTCGTCGAGCAGGAAGGTACCCGGCAATGGCGCGCCGCCCAAGGCTTGCCGCCTGCCAGCGAGTCGGCGCTGAAACAGCGCGACCAGTTCACCCGGCTGGTGCTCGATACCCGCAAACGCCTGGAGCAGTTGTATGCGCAGCCGCTGGCGGCAGATGCCATGCGCCAGGCCAAGGCCGCTGAATTCGAGCGCCTGCGCAGTGACTACCGGCACATGCGCGATAGCCAGTGGGGTGGCGACAAGCGTTATGACGCCTGGGTCAACCTGCCGATGAACAACGCAAGGTTGCTGCCGTTTGGGCTGTATGACCAGTGGGTGCCGGCGTTCGTCGCGTTGTTCCGGCAGGAAGGCGGGGATTGGCCGAAGTTCTTTGCGGCGGTGGAGAAGCTGGGCGGGTTGCCGGTGGATCAGCGCAAGGCGGCCCTGAGGGCGTTGGAGGGATCCGGGCAAGTGGTTGGCCGGTAGGGCCTCATCGCGGGCAAGCCCGGCTCCCACATTTGACTGAGTTGTCTTGGCCGACCGTGATCAAATGTGGGAGCTGGCTTGCCTGCGATAGCGCATTCAAGGCCGTTGCAAAAACGCCTGATGCAGCTCGGCCAATGTTTCAAAATGCCAGGTCGGCGCCTCGGCACTCAGCTCTTCATGGCTGCCAAACCCATAACCCACCGCCGCCGAATCCAGCCCATTGCTGCGGGCCCCGATCAGGTCGTGCTTGCGGTCGCCAATCATCAAGGTGCTGGCCGAGTCCAGGCTTTCTTGCGCCATCAGGTGGGCGATCAGCTCGACCTTGTTGGTGCGGGTGCCGTCCAGCTCGCTGCCGTAGATCACCTTGAAGTGCTTGGCGAAATCAAAATGCCGGGCGATTTCCCGGGCAAATACCCAAGGCTTGGACGTGGCTACATACAGCTGACGGCCCTGGCCATTCAATTCCTCAAGCAGCGGCATCACGCCGTCGAACACGCGGTTTTCGTACAGGCCGGTGACCTTGAAGCGCTCGCGGTAGAAATTCACCGCTTCCCAGGCCTTGGCTTCGTCGAAACCATAAAACTGCATGAACGCTTGCAGCAGCGGCGGGCCGATGAAGTGCTCGAGTTTGGTCAGGTCCGGCTCATCGATCCCCAGTTTGGCGAGGGCGTACTGGATCGAGCGGGTGATGCCTTCGCGGGGGTCGGTGAGGGTGCCATCGAGGTCGAACAAAACGGTCTGGTAATGCATGGGTGTCCTTGTCATTGGTCGAAGCCTTCGGCCAGGTGCAGGTCTTTGAGCTTTACGTAGTTCGCGGCGCTGTAGGTGAAAAATGCCCGTTCCTTGTCAGTCAGCGGGCGGATTTGTTTAACCGGGCTGCCAACATACAAAAAACCGCTCTCAAGTTTCTTGCCCGGCGGCACCAGGCTGCCGGCGCCGATGATCACCTCGTCTTCCACCACGGCGCCGTCCATCACAATGCTGCCCATGCCGATCAGGATCCGGCTGCCTACCGTGCAGCCATGCAGCATGACCTTGTGGGCAATGGTCACATCGTCGCCGATCAGCAGCGGGAAACCATCAGGATTGAAGGGGCCTGCGTGGGTAATGTGCAGCACGCAGCCGTCCTGCACGCTGGTGCGCGCACCGATGCGGATGCGGTGCATGTCGCCGCGGATCACCGTCAGCGGCCATACCGAGCTGTCGGTGCCGATTTCGACGTCGCCGATCACCACCGCCGATGCATCGACGAAAGCCCCGGCGGCCAGGGCCGGCGTGTGATTCTGGTAGGTGCGAAGGGTCACGATAGGCTCTCTCTCTTCTGCTGATAGCTGCGGTGGGCGTTGATTGTAATTAAGATGGCCCCATCTTTGTTCTTACATGTTTCTTCAGCCAAGGTGCCAACCGTGAGCGCGAACAACCCTCTTCTGCAGTCCTACGACCTGCCGCCGTTCTCGGCGATCCGTGCCGAGCACGTGCAGCCGGCCATTGAACAGATCCTCGCCGACAACCGCGTCGCCATCGAAGGGATCCTGCAAAGCCAGGGTAAAAATCCGACCTGGGCCGGGCTGGTCCTGGCCATGGACGAACTCAATGACCGCCTGGGTGCCGCCTGGAGCCCGGTCAGCCACCTGAATGCCGTGTGCAACAGCGCCGAACTGCGGGAAGCCTACGAGGCGTGCCTGCCGGCACTGAGCGCCTACTCCACCGAGATGGGCCAGAACCGCGAGTTGTTCCAGGCCTTCGACGCCCTGGCCAACAGCCCGGAAGCCGCCGGCTTCGACGTGGCGCAAAAAACGATTCTGGAACACTCCCTGCGGGACTTCCGTCTGTCGGGTATCGATTTGCCGCCTGGGCAGCAAAAGCGTTATGCCGAAGTGCAGAGCAAGCTCTCCGAACTGGGCAGCAAGTTCTCCAACCAATTGCTCGATGCCACCCAGGCCTGGACCAAGCACGTCACTGACGAAGCAACCCTCGCCGGCCTGACCGATTCCTCCAAGGCGCAAATGGCTGCGGCTGCCCAGGCCAAGGGCCTCGACGGCTGGCTGATCACCCTGGAATTCCCAAGCTACTACGCGGTGATGACCTACGCCCACGACCGCGCCCTGCGTGAAGAAATCTACGCAGCCTACTGCACCCGCGCGTCGGACCAAGGCCCGAATGCCGGTCAGAATGATAATGGCCCTGTCATGGAGCAGATCCTCGACCTGCGTCAGGAGCTGGCGCAACTGCTGGGCTTCGCCTCGTTCTCCGAGCTGAGCCTGGCCACCAAAATGGCCGAGTCCAGCGACCAGGTGCTGAGCTTCCTGCGGGACCTGGCCAAGCGCAGCAAGCCGTTTGCCACCCAGGACCTGCAACAGCTCAAGGCCTATGCCGCCGAACAAGGCTGCGCGGACCTGCAAAGCTGGGACAGCGGTTTCTACGGCGAAAAACTGCGTGAGCAGCGTTACAGCGTTTCCCAGGAAGCCCTGCGCGCCTACTTCCCGATCGATAAGGTACTCAGCGGCCTGTTCGCCATCGTGCAACGCCTGTATGGCATCGAGATCGCCGAGCAGAAAGGCTTCGACACCTGGCACCCGGATGTTCGCCTGTTCGAAATCAAGGAAAACGGCCAGCACGTCGGCCGCTTCTTTTTCGACCTGTATGCCCGCGCCAACAAGCGTGGGGGTGCCTGGATGGACGGCGCCCGTGACCGTCGCCGCACGGTTGATGGCGTGCTGCAAAGCCCGGTGGCCAACCTGGTGTGCAACTTCACCCCGGCCGACAGCGGCAAGCCTGCCCTGCTGACCCACAATGAAGTGACCACGCTGTTCCACGAATTCGGCCACGGCCTGCACCACCTGTTGACCCGTGTCGAACACGCCGGCGTGTCCGGCATCAACGGCGTGGCCTGGGATGCGGTGGAGTTGCCGAGCCAGTTCATGGAGAACTGGTGCTGGGAGCCGGAAGGCCTGGCGCTGATTTCCGGTCACTATGAAACCGGTGAGCCGCTGCCACAGGACCTGCTGGAAAAAATGCTCGCGGCGAAGAACTTCCAGTCCGGCCTGATGATGGTTCGCCAGTTGGAGTTCTCGCTGTTCGACTTCGAGCTGCACGCTACCCACGGCGATGGCCGCAGTGTGCTGCAGGTGCTGGAAGGCGTGCGTGATGAGGTGTCGGTGATGCGTCCGCCCGCCTACAACCGCTTCCCCAACAGCTTCGCGCATATCTTCGCTGGCGGTTACGCCGCGGGTTACTACAGCTACAAGTGGGCGGAAGTGCTGTCGGCCGATGCCTTTTCCAAGTTCGAAGAAGATGGCGTACTCAATGCCGAGACTGGCCGAGCGTTCCGCGAGGCGATCCTGGCCCGTGGCGGTTCCCAGGCACCGATGGTGCTGTTCGTCGATTTCCGCGGACGGGCGCCGTCGATTGACGCACTCTTGCGCCACAGCGGCCTGAGTGAGGACGCGGCAGCATGAGTGAAGCACCTGTGAAAACCAAAAAACGCTTTATCGCCGGGGCAGTCTGCCCGGCGTGCAGCGAGCCGGACAAGTTGATGATGTGGAGCGAGGACGATGTTCCGCACCGCGAATGCGTGGCTTGCGGCTATTCCGACACGCTGAATGAACAAGGTCTGTCAGTGCCCAAGGAATTGGGTACGCGGGTCAATACGTCGGCGTTGAAAGCACCGGACCCCAAGGTGCAAGCGGTGCAGTTCTTCCCTAATCCGAAGTTGAAGAAAGACTGATCGTGAAGCGCTCCCTGGGTTGATGGCTCAGGGAGCGACCACCCAGGCGGTTTTTTCCTCGGCCGGGTCTTTGGCGTTGTCCGCGGTATTCAGCCAGCTTTTCATCGAGCACAGTGCAAAGGCGCTGGTGCTGCATTCGCCGTTGGCCAGTGCGGTGCGTAACTTGTCGACATCGGCCCTCATCATGTAGCGAACGCCGTCCTTGAAGCCGCTACTGGCGCCAAAGCCGCCCAAGGTCATTTCGTTCAGCGCGTCTTCCTTGCTCCATCCCTGAATCACCACCCGATACATCGCCGCCATCAGGCCCGTGCGGTCGGAGCCGTGTTTGCAGTGCATCAGCACCGGGCCGTTGGCTTCGGCATCCTGAATCGCGCGCAACGCTGCGAGCACATCGGCGTCATCGACATGGTTGGTGCGATAGGACAATTGCACCTGGTTGATGCCGGGTGATTTCAGCCAGTTGGCATCTGACTCGGGCAAAAAGTTGATCACCGTTCCGATCTTGAGCTTTTCCAATACAGGAACAGCACCGCTATCCGGCAGCGCGCTGCGATAGAGCGTGGGCGACATTTGATACAGGTTGTATTGATTGCCCACAGGCTGGGCCCATTCCGATGAACGGATGGGCGTGAGCTCTTCGGCCTGGGAGGGTGCGGTGGTGAACAACGCCATGAACACGAGGCTGAGGGCAGGCAGCAATTGATTCTTGAACATGCGCGATGTAACCGAATAGGAAGGGGCTGATGGGGCCCAGATTCGCCTACAGGGGGTCAATGCCGCGTGAGGTGCTCGTCAAAGAATCGTGAATAAGCCGGCTCCGAGCAGGTTTTTTCGCGCTGAATCGATTTTCCCCGATCCTTAGCCTGCTATCCTTTGTAACTATTGATTGCTGCTGTGTTCTATCCCCTTGGGTCCTTTGGATCCCATTTACTGCCAAAACTATAAGTCGTTCCTCGAAGCGGCTGATAAATCCGTGACCACATGATGAGGTGCCACCATGTCTGATCAAGATCAAGACAACCCCCGGCGTGAGTTTTTACGCAAATCCTTGACCTTGATCCCCGTGGTCACTGTCGCCAGCACGGGCCTGGGCGGTTCGATGCTGATGGCGGTTCCCGAACCGGCTCAAGCCAGCCCGGAGAAGGCGCCCGTCAGCAGCAAGGCCTATGAGCCGAGCTATTTCACTGGCGAGGAATGGGCCTTTATCAACGCGGCCGTTGCGCGCCTGATCCCGGCGGACGACCAGGGCCCAGGCGCCCTGGAAGCCGGCGCGCCGGAATACATCGACCGTCAGATGAACACGCCGTACGCGGCTGGCGCCCTGTGGTTCATGCAAGGCCCGTTCAATGCCGACGCGCCGCCTGAAATGGGCTGGCAGAGCAAATTGGTGCCCAAGGAGATCTATCGCCTGGGCATCGCTGCCACGGATGCCTGGTCGAAAGCGATGAACGGTAAGCTATTTGCCGAGCAAGACAGCGCTACCCAGGAAAAGTTGTTGCAGCGCCTGGAGGCCGGCGACGCGCAGTTCGACAGCGTCCCGCCGATGATTTTCTTCAATCTGTTGCTGCAAAACACCAAGGAAGGGTTCTTTTGCGACCCGGTCCACGGTGGCAACAAAGGCATGGTCGGCTGGACCATGATCGGCTTCCCCGGCGCCCGCGCCGATTTCATGGATTGGGTTGAACGCAACGAGCAATACCCCTTCCCGGCTGTTTCGATCCGTGGCGAGAGGGCGTAAACGTGGCGACCATCATGAAGAAAGTGGATGCAGTGATTGTCGGCTTTGGCTGGACCGGCGCGATCATGGCCAAGGAGCTGACGGAAGCTGGCCTCAACGTGGTAGCGCTGGAGCGCGGCCCGATGCAGGACACCTACCCGGACGGCAACTATCCCCAGGTCATCGACGAACTGACCTACAGCGTGCGTAAAAAGCTCTTCCAGGACATCTCCAAGGAAACCGTGACCATTCGCCATAGCGTGAATGACGTGGCGATGCCCAACCGCCAACTGGGCGCTTTCCTGCCTGGCAACGGTGTCGGCGGTGCAGGCCTGCACTGGTCCGGCGTGCACTTTCGGGTGGACCCGATCGAGTTGCGCATGCGTAGCCATTACGAAGAGCGCTACGGGAAAAACTTCATTCCCAAGGACATGACCATCCAGGATTTCGGCGTCAGCTATGAAGAGCTGGAACCATTCTTCGACTATGCCGAGAAAGTCTTCGGCACCTCCGGGCAAGCCTGGACGGTGAAAGGCCAGTTGGTGGGCGAAGGCAAGGGCGGCAACCCTTACGCACCGGATCGCTCCAATCACTTCCCGCTGGAATCGCAGAAGAACACAGTCTCCGCACAGCTGTTCCAGAAGGCCGCCACGGCCGTGGGGTACAAGCCCTACAACCTGCCTTCCGCGAATACATCGGGGCCGTACACCAACCCTTACGGCGCCCAGATGGGCCCGTGCAACTTCTGCGGCTTCTGCAGCGGTTATGTCTGCTACATGTATTCCAAGGCTTCGCCGAACGTGAACATCCTGCCGGCCTTGCGCCAGGAACCCAAGTTCGAACTGCGGCCCAACTCCCACGTGCTGAAGGTCAATCTCGACAGCACCAGGAGCAAGGCGACCGGCGTGACGTATGTCGACGCCCAGGGGCGGGAATGCGAGCAGCCGGCGGACCTGGTGATCCTCGGTTCCTTCCAGTTCAACAACGTACGCCTGATGCTGCTGTCGGGCATCGGCAAACCCTACGACCCGATCTCCGGTGAGGGCGTGGTGGGCCGCAACTTCGCCTACCAGAACATGGCCACCATCAAGGCGTTCTTCGACAAGGACGTGCACACCAACAACTTCATCGGTGCCGGCGGCAATGGCGTGGCGGTCGATGACTTCAACGCCGACAACTTCGACCATGGGCCTCACGGCTTTGTGGGCGGCTCGCCGATGTGGGTCAACCAGGCGGGCAGCCGGCCGATTGCGGGTACCTCCA
>NZ_JACARK010000489.1:0-2102 GCF_013386655.1 Pseudomonas sp. K5002
AGAAGCGAAGCGCCGCCACCCACGCCCCAGCGGGCCGCGCCCGCGCGCCAGGCTTCAATCACTTGCGGGTGATTGGCCAGGCCCAGGTAATCGTTGTTGCAGAACGCCAGCAACGGCTGGCCATCGACCACCACGTCAGGGCCTTGCGGGCTCTGCAGCAGTGGACGTTGGCGATACAGGTGTTCGGCACGACGAGCCGCAAGACGCGCGGCGAGATCGAAAGACATGAGACCTCGGTAGATCAGGTTGAACGCAGTCAAAAATGTGGGAGCGGGCTTGCTCGCGAAAGCAGTGGATCAGTCAGCTTATGTATTGGCTGACACACCGCCTTCGCGAGCAAGCCCGCTCCCACATTTGGATGGCATTCCAAAGTGGACTTATCAAACAGCCGCGTTATAGAACTGCTCGCTGCTCTTCTGCTCCACCAGCGCCTGCTCGATCGCCGCCTGGTGCACTTCATCGGCGTGCTCTTCACGAGCTTCCGGCAAGATGCCCAGGCGCGAGAACAGTTGCATGTCCTTGTCCGCCTGCGGGTTGGCAGTGGTCAGCAGCTTGTCGCCGTAGAAAATCGAGTTGGCGCCAGCAAAAAACGCCAGGGCCTGCATCTGCTCGTTCATTGCCTCACGCCCGGCCGACAGCCGCACATGGGACTGCGGCATCAGGATGCGCGCCACCGCCAGCATGCGGATGAAGTCGAACGGGTCGATGTCGTCGGCGTTTTCCAGCGGCGTACCGGCGACTTTCACCAGCATGTTGATCGGCACCGATTCCGGATGCTCCGGCAGGTTGGCCAGCTGGATCAGCAGGTTGGCGCGATCGTCCAGGGACTCGCCCATGCCGAGGATGCCGCCGGAGCAGATCTTCATCCCCGAATCACGCACGTACGCCAGGGTTTGCAGGCGCTCACCGTAGGTGCGGGTGGTGATGATCGAACCGTAGAACTCCGGCGACGTGTCGAGGTTGTGGTTGTAGTAATCGAGGCCGGCCTGGGCCAGGGCTTCGGTCTGGTCCTGGTCGAGACGGCCGAGGGTCATGCAGGTTTCCAGGCCCATGGCCTTCACGCCTTTGACCATCTCCAGCACGTAGGGCATGTCTTTGGCTGACGGATGCTTCCAGGCGGCGCCCATGCAGAAACGGGTCGAACCGATGGCCTTGGCGCGAGCGGCCTCTTCGAGGACCTTCTGCACTTCCATCAGCTTCTCTTTTTCCAGACCGGTGTTGTAGTGGCCCGACTGCGGACAATATTTGCAATCTTCCGGACAGGCGCCGGTCTTGATCGACAGCAGCGTGGAAACCTGGACGCGGTTGGCGTCGAAATGCGCGCGGTGCACGGTCTGCGCCTGGAACAACAGGTCGTTGAAGGGCTGCACGAACAGCGCTTTGACTTCGGCTAAAGACCAATCGTGACGCAGGTTGGCAGTGATGCTGGCGCTCATGGGCGATTCCTTGATTATGCTTTGGCAAGCCCTGTGGGAGTAATACCCACAGGTACGACACGGATGCTCGGCATATTTAAGGAAGATTCATGCACTGTCAACTTGAGAACAAACACGAGGTTTACATCTGGTTAAAAAGCAACCAAACCTGTTTAATCTGCGATGAAAGCAGCGGAACGGCCGATCCTGTCTGCGGCGCCTGCGAAACCGAGCTGCCCTGGCTGATGGAACATTGCGAGGTGTGCGCACTGCCGTTGCCGGCGACGGGCCTGGTGTGCGGCCAGTGCTTGAAGCAACCTCAGGCGTTCAAGCAGGTCGTCGCGCCGTGGACCTACAGCTTCCCCATCGACAGCCTGATCAGCCGTTTCAAGCATCAGGCCCGCTGGCCGCTGGGGCACCTGCTTGCGCACCTGTTGGGACAATTCCTGCAACACCGCTATGAAGATGCCGCGCTGGCTCGCCCCGACTGCCTGCTGCCCGTGCCCCTGGCCCGCAAACGCCTGCGGGAACGGGGGTTCAACCAGGCGGCGATGCTCGCCCGCTGGCTGAGTGAGGACCTGAACATCCCCTGGGATGAGCACCTGCTGTCACGGCCGCGTGAAACCGTGGCGCAGCAAGACCTCGACGCCAGGACCCGCAAGCGTAACCTGCACCAGGCCTTCGCCC
>NZ_JACARK010000490.1:0-4997 GCF_013386655.1 Pseudomonas sp. K5002
CGGCCTGTGCGGCCTGGGTGGCGTTGCGCGCCACGTCCTGTGCGGTCGCGGTCATCTCGTGCACGGCGGTAGCCACCTGGTCGATCTCGACCATTTGCTTGTGCACGCCCTGGTTGGTACGAATCGCGATGTCGGCGGTGTGCTCCGAGGAGTCGCTGACCTTCTGCACCGAACTCACCACCTGGGTAATCATCCCCTGCAACTTGGCCAGGAATGTATTGAAGCCGCTGGCAATCGCCCCCAGTTCGTCGGCGCGATCACTGGTCAGGCGCCGGGTCAGGTCGCCTTCGCCCTGGGCGATGTCATTGAGCATCGCCACCATTTGCTTGAGCGGCCGGGCAATGCCGTGGCCCACCAGCCAGATCACCAGCAAGCCGATGCCGGCGATCAGCAGCCCGGCCACGGCCATGCCGAAAATATCGGTTTTGCGCTGGGCGTCGAGGTCGTGCTGCATCGCCTGCAAGTCCGCCATCACCGCGCTCAAGGGCAGTTGCAGCAACAGGGTCCAGCGGGCATCGGTCTGGCCGATGTTGAACGGCAGGAACAACTCGATATGCCCGTGTTCCTTATCCACGTCGTAACGCACTTCGCCGATCTTCAACTGGCCGAGGTTGGCCAACTCGTTGCTGTCGAGCAGATCGCTGGCTTTTTCTCCCAGCTTGCTGGCGTCCTTGGTGTAGGCCACCAGGCGGCCGTTGCTGGAGATCAGCGCCAGTTCACCGGCGCCGTTGTACAAATTCTGATCAGCCTTGGTGAGCATTTCCTGGATGAAGTTCACCGACAGGTCGGCACCGACGATGCCCTGGAAGGTGCCGTCAATCATGATCGGTTCGATAAACGAAGCGAGCATCACCATTGCGTTGCCCACCTTGTAGGGGGCCGGGTCGATGGCGCAGGGCTTTTTGCTTTCCTTGGAGCACAGGTAGTACTCACTGGCGCGCACGCCGGTGGACAGGATGGTCTGGTCGGCCACGTCAGCCAGTTTATCCAGGCCCAGGCTGCTGTCGGCATTGCGGAACCACCACGGCAGGAAGCGGCCGTTGGTTTCGATGCCGACCACCGGGCTGTTGACGTAGGCAGCATCGTTGTGGTCGATGGCGTTGGCTTCCCAGCCTATATAGGCGCCAAGAATCTTCGGGTTACGCACCACGGTTTCGTGGATCAGGTTGATCAGCTGTTCGCGGGAGACCGCCAGTTGCGGGTTGCCGTTGGCGTCTTTCATGCCCATCAGGGCGTTGGCGGTGGCCAGGCCCTTGGCCGTCACCAGCGGCGCTTCGAGTTCGCGCTGGATCAGCGTCGCCTGGGTTTGCGCCAGGGCGGTCAGGCGCTGCTCGATGATTTGTTCGAATTGGCCCTGGGTGCGTTCCTGCACCATCTCCTGGGTGCGCGCCCCGGCGAACAAGGCATACAGCACCAACACCGCCACCACGCTCAGGACAATGGCCCCGGCCAGTGCCGCGACAGAAAATTGAATCGACTTGAACTTCATGACGGCTCCGAACGCAGGGGGAGATTGGCTGCTTGTGTATATCGGCCGCGGGCGGGGGAGACATGAGGGCCATTACCTCAAAATGGCTGTGCCGGATGGGCGAATGTCGTAAATGGAATGGTTGCCAGCGTTTGTGAATTTTTTGCGGCAGTGTGGGATGTATCTGAAATCAGGTGGCTATACGTCTGTTGTATCTGGCGTCGATACAATTGGCCGACTACGATACGCGCCATGTTTTCAGGGAGCAGGTTGATGAAAAAGACAGTGGCGGTATGTGCGTTGGGCGCGGCTTTGTTGCTCGCCGGTTGTCAGTCGGTCAACACCACCAGCGGCGGCGCCGTGGGGGTTGAGCGCAAGCAGTACATGTTCAGCATGTTGTCGAGCCAGGAAGTCGACCAGATGTATGCGCAGTCCTACCAGCAGACCCTGGGTGAAGCCAGCGGCAAGGGCCTGGTGGACAAGACCAGCGCCAACGCCAAGCGCGTGCAGGCGATCGCCAACCGCCTGATCGCCCAGGCGCCCACCTTCCGTCCGGATGCGGCGCAGTGGAAGTGGGAAGTGAACCTGATCAAAAGTGACGAGATGAACGCCAACTGCGGGCCTGGCGGCAAGATCTTTGTCTACAGCGCGCTGATCGACAATCTCAAGTTGACCGACGACGAACTCGCCGCCGTGATGGGCCATGAAATTGCCCACGCCTTGCGTGAACACGGCCGCGAAGCCATGTCCAAGGCCTACGGTATCGAAATGGCGAAGCAGGGGGCCGGTGCGTTGTTCGGCCTCGGTCAGGACAGCTTGGCGCTGGCCGATACCGTGGCCAACTACGGCATGACCTTGCCCAACAGCCGCAGCAATGAAAACGAAGCGGACCTGATCGGCCTGGAGTTGTCGGCGCGTGCCGGTTACAACCCGAACGCGGCGATTACCCTGTGGAACAAAATGGCCAAGGCTTCGGAAGGCTCGCCACCTGAATTCATGAGCACCCACCCTGCCTCCGACAGCCGGATCGCCTCGTTGCAGGCGGCGATTCCGAAGGTGATGCCGTTGTATCAGCAGGCGAAAAAAACCTGATTTATAAGGCTGAAATGCAAATCTGAATGTGGGGGCCCGGCTTGTGTGGGAGTCGGGCTTACCCGCGATGCAGGCACCTCGGTGCGTCAGTTGCACCGAGGTGATGCTATCGCAGGCAAGCCAGCTCCCACCAAAGCCCAGCCCTCATATGGGGTTGCGTTTAGATCCAGCCGCTGCTCTGCATGGCCTTGTACACCGCAACAATGGCCAGGATGAAGAATGCCGTAGCCGCCAGTCGACGAATCAGCGTCAGCGGCAATTTGTCCGCGGCAAAATTACCCGCCAGCACCACCGGCACGTTGGCAATCAACATGCCCAGGGTGGTGCCGATAATCACCAGCCACAGTTCCGGGTATTGCGCCGCGAGCATCACGGTAGCGATCTGGGTCTTGTCGCCGATTTCCGCGAGGAAGAACGCGATCAGCGTGGTCAGGAAGGGCCCGAACTTGCGGGAAGTGCTGGCTTCGTCATCGTCGAGCTTGTCGGGCACCAGGGTCCACAGCGCCGTGGCGCAGAAGCTCGCCGCGAGTATCCAGTGCAGCACCGCATCCGAGAAGAAACTCCCGAACCAGGCCCCCACGGCACCGGCGGCCGCATGGTTGGCCAGGGTCGCGGCAACGATGCCGGCGATGATCGGCCAGGGTTTGCGAAAGCGTGCAGCGAGAATGAGTGCGAGCAGTTGCGTCTTGTCGCCAATTTCGGCCAAGGCAACGATTGCAGTAGGGACGAGCAGAGAATCCAGCATCAGGTAAGTTCCAGGGGCGGGTCGACACGGCTATGACACGTACAGCCTTCCCGCCCCGGGTAAGGTGTTCGTGTCATAGGTCTTGTCAAACCCCGGTCCGTCTGTGCGGACTCCTGGGTCGCATACGCCATGGCCTGTTGACCAAGTATGTTGACGTATGCCGGACGAGCGTGGCGCTCGTGGGAGACTACTCCCCTAGGACGGAGCGGATTCTGCCTAGGCAAAATCCATTCGGCAAGCCTTCTTTTGGAAAAAGATCTCAGCCGCGCTTGGCACGGTAAATGCGAAAACCCTGACCTTCTGCCTTGATTGCGCACACGCCAAGATGCTCTTCGATCAGCGGCTGATACTTCAGGAAACTGTTCGCAACCAAGCGAAGTTCGCCGCCTTTTGCCAGATGTTTGGCCGCTTTTCGTAGCAGGTTCTCGGTGGCGAAATAATCGGTGTGCACCCCGACGTGGAACGGCGGGTTGCTCAGAATCGCGTTCAGATTCATCGGAGCAGCGTCGATGCCATCACCGGTCAACACCTCGGCTTCCAGGCCATTGGCCGCCAATGTCAGGCGACTGCTGGCAGCGGCAAAGGCATCCACGTCGAGCATTGTCACCGTGTTATGCGGGTAGCGACGCTTGACCGCTGCCCCGAGCACACCCGCGCCACAACCGAAATCCAGCAAGTGACCGCTCGGCAACTTGTCCAGATGCTCCAGCAGCAATGCGGTACCGCGATCCAGCCGACCGTGGCTGAACACGCCCGGCAGGCTCACCACCTTGAGCGGGCCCTCAGCCAGCGGCACCTCGAACACCTGCGCCAGGCTCTCCAGTTCTACCGGCTCGGGGGCGTTGGCCACCGTCACCAGCCACAACTGGCAGTGCCGCGCATTGTCGAGCTTGCGCGGTTTGCCGAACGGGTTCAGTTGCTTGGCCGCGCTTTCGATGCCGCCTTTCTTCTCCCCCACCAGGTACAACTCCTTGCCGGGCAAACGCGCCGCCACGGCATTGAGCAGGTAGTCGGTGAGGTCCTTGGACTTGGGCAGGAACACCACCGCGGTCTCGAACGAACCCTCGGGCACGTTCACACCGAACTGGCTGCGCTCGGCAAAACGTGCGTCCAGTGCGGCCTGGTCGCCGGCGTGCCAGCTCCAGCCATGGGCATTGGGCAGGCGGCCCAGCAGGTCGTCGGCGGGCAAGCCCACCAGCAGCACGTCGCCTTGAAAAAGTTCGGCCTGGCGAAGCAGTACTTCACTGCGCGGATCCATGGTCTGCTCCTTGAAAAGGGGCGCAGTTTATCAACTGACGACACGCAGCGGGGCGCCGCTGAAAAAGCCCTGAGCGTTTTCGATCAATTGGCCGACGATCCGCTGCCGGGCTTCGCGGCTGCCCCAGGCGTTGTGCGGGGTGACGATCAAGCGCGGGATGTCGCCGGCCAGCAACGGGTTGCCGTTCACCGGCGGTTCCACGCTCAATACATCGGTCGCCGCGCCGCCCAGGTGCCCACTGCGCAAGGCATCGGCCAAGGCCTGTTCGTTGATCAAGCCACCACGGGCGGTGTTGACGATAAACGCGCCGGGCTTGAGCAAGGCGAGTTCACGGGCACCGATAAAGTCGCGGGTGTGTTCGTTGAGCGGGCAGTGCAGGGTCAGCGCGTCGACCTGCGCCAGCAACTCATCCAGCGGCACGCGATCGGCGCGGG
>NZ_JACARK010000491.1:0-8220 GCF_013386655.1 Pseudomonas sp. K5002
GAAAACCCGGGGCGATTCATCCTATCTTTACCTTGCAAGGTAAAAACTTGCGAGAGACCTCATTGTCTCCGCAAAGGCTAAGGCGCAAACCATCTTTGCTTCTCAGCAGAATTTCGGCTAGCTGCTCAATGGAGAGCAGAGGTGCTCCATGGTACTTGTCTTTAATGTCTTGTTCGGTGCTCATAAGAGTGCTCCAGGTTCATAGGTCTAAAATAATCCTAAAGAAGTTTCGAAGAGCTTGGAAGAGGTTTTAGTTGATTGTTGGCATAAAAAATAAAATCTCTTTAATTTCAAAGTGTTAATAATTGGTATTTCGATATATCAGTTGTGTTTTGCTGCGGCTTTATTGTTTTTAAGTGGTGAGTTAGATGTGTTTTTGTAAGTTTCCGGTTGGCTGTAGATTTTAGCCGCTAAAATTATCGATGCTTGTGTTCGATATATCGAAGTTTAGGCTTGCGATGAGCTGTGTTTAGAATTGGTTTAGCTAAACTTTTAGCATTGGGCGTTTTTTAATTTTATCGATTTTCTTTACTAGGTCTTCGGATCGGAGGTGCGTGTATCGCTTTAGCATTTGCATGGATTTATGTCCGCTTATTGCAGATACCTCTTGGTCGGATAAGCCGCCCTCAACTAACCGGCTCACTGCCTCATGTCTCAAGTCGTGAAATCTAAAGTCTGACAACTTGAGCTCTTTAACCAGCAGTCCCCATATCTTGGTAAAAGCATAAGGCCGACGTTTTCCGTCTTTGCCTGGCTCGCCAAAGAACACCAGATGGCAATCGCTTGGCCTGGCTGGGTTAGCCATAGCAGCCTTGAACAGCTCTGTAGCGCGTCTGCTCAGGGGGACCGTTCGCTGGCCATCGTTCTTTGTATCGACGAGTTTCACAATGCGTCGTTCTAGATCGACCATAGGCTTGCGGAGTGTGCTGATCTCAGCGGAGCGCATGCCCGTCTCTAAGGCGATGCCCACGATCCAGCCCAGCATCGGATTGCTGTGTTTGTTCACTACGGTTATCAACCGCCTTTCCTCATCGGCAGATAGTCGACGATTGCGGCCTTCTCCGGGGCTTGGTTTCCGAATGTTCAGGACCGGGTTGAAAGTAAGGCCCAAGCCCCACTCTTGGATAGCTACGGTGAACAGGTGGCTCAGCAAAGCAAGCTCCAGGCGAACGGTATTGTTGCTGGTGGTTCCAGCGCGCCCTTTCTCGTTTAGACGCTTGTCGCGGTAATTAGCAATGATTTCAGCAGAGAGGGCCGCAAGCGAATACTTGCCCAGATGCTCTGTAAGCTTCTTGGCTTTTGAAATCTCTCCGCGTTGGGTGGTGGGCTTCTTGGTAGGGGTAATGTCGTTGAGGTAGCGCTTAAGGGCCGTTTCCAGCGTCATGCGCTCGGAGCCGCTGCGCTGGATATACACACCTCTGACCATTTCGTCTTCGGTACGTCGCGACCAGTCCTCCGCATCACGCTTGGTACGGAAGGTTTTGGCGACTGTTGGCCAGCCGGTTTTGCGGATCAAAGCCTTCCAGGTGCCGGAAGGAGTTTTGACTAATGTTGCCATCTGAAAGGACTCCAAAGGTGTACTGGCGAACCAGCACTGTACCGATTTTGTACCTTTGGACCATAGGACTGTATTTGTGAAGAACCACCCAGAAACGCGAAAGCCGCGCAATGCGCGGCTTTGAGTATGGTGGGCCCACACGGACTCGAACCGTGGACCAAGGGATTATGAGTCCCCTGCTCTAACCAACTGAGCTATAGGCCCTCAGTAGGCCGCGGATTATAGCGATGGTTTCTTCGCTGTGCCATCCGAAAAGTCCGAAACGCTCATACGAAGGAACGTAGCGGCGAAAAGGTCCGGCGGCAGCGGCAGGCTGACGATGTAGCCCTGCATCTGCTCACAACCTTCAGCCGCCAGAAACGCTTGCTGGGCCGGCGTTTCTACGCCCTCGGCAATGATGGTGAATTGCATGCTGTGCCCAAGGGCGATGATGGCGCGCACGATCGCCGCATCGTGTGGGTCGTCGGGCAGGCCACGGACGAAGGATTGGTCGATCTTCAGGAAGTCCAGCGGCAGGCGTTTCAGGTAGCTGAGGGACGAATAGCCGGTGCCGAAGTCATCAATGGCCAGTTGCACGCCCAGATGCTTGAGCTGGTGCAGCACCTCCAGCGCTTCTTCGGCCTGGCTCATGATGAAGTTTTCGGTGATCTCCAGTTGCAGGCAGCCAGGCTCCAGGCGGTTGTCCCGCAGCAGTTGCTCGATGCGCGCCAGCAGGTTGGGGTGGCGCAGTTGCGCGCCGGCGAGGTTGACGGACAGCGGGCCGAAGTCATCAAAAATTTCTCGCCAGTCGTGCATCTGTCGGCAGGCCTGCTCCAGTACCCAGTCGCCAATCTGCAGGATCATGCCGTTCTCTTCGGCCAGGGCAATGAAGTGCTCGGGCGGCACTTCGCCGAAGGTGGGGTGGCGCCAGCGAATCAGGGCTTCGGCGCCGATCAGTTGTTGGGTGTCGAGGCTGAGTTTCGGCTGGTAATAGAGAGACAATTCGTCGCGCTCGATCGCTCGGCGCAGTTCGTGTTCCAGGGCCACGCGCTCGTTGGCTTGCGCAGTGAGGTCCTGGGTGTAGCTTTCGACGCGGTTGCGGCCTTTGGCCTTGGAGCGGTACATGGCGGCGTCAGCGTTTTTGACCAGGGTGGCGACGTCGTTGCCGTCCCGTGGGTACAGGCTGGTGCCGATGCTGGCGCTGATGAAGAACTCATGCTCGCCCGCCTGGAATGGTGGGGTGAAGCAGGCCAGCAGCTTATTGGCCAGGTGTTCGGCGTCGCTGGCTTGTTGCAGGCCGGGCAGCAGGATGATGAATTCGTCACCGCCCAGGCGGGCGACGGTGTCGACGTCTCGCAGTTGTTCCTTGAGGCGCACGGCGATGTCCTTGAGCAGCAGGTCGCCAATCGGGTGGCCGAGGCTGTCGTTGATGTGTTTGAAACGGTCGAGGTCGAGGAACAGCACGGCGCCCTGGCTGCCGGTTTCCTGTTGGTTGTTGAGGGCGGCTTGCAGGCGGCTTTCAAACAGGGTGCGGTTGGGCAGGCCGGTCAGCGGGTCGTGGTGGGCCTGGTAATCGAGGCGCGCCTGGGCGTGCTTGAGGCTGGAGATGTCGGCAAACACGGCGACGAAGTGGGTGATCGACTCCTCGCGGTTGCGCACGGCGCTGATGGTCAGCCAGCTGGGGTACAGCTCGCCGTTCTTGCGCCGGTTGGAGATCTCGCCTTGCCAGTGGCCGTTGGCCGTCAGTTGGTGCCACATGGCCGCGTAGAAGGCGCTGTCGTGCAGGCCCGAGGCAAGCAGGCGCGGGGTTTGGCCAAGGGCCTCGGCTTCGCTGTAGCCGGTGATCTCGCTGAAGGCGCGGTTCACGGCGCTGATATTTTGTCGGGTGTCGGTGATCAGTACGCCTTCGGCCGTGCTCTCGAACACGGTGGCGGCCTGTTGCAGTTTTTCCTGCATCAGTTGGCGTTCGGTGATGTCCCGGGCGATGGTCAGCATGCAGTCGTCGTCGCCGATGGGCAGCGGGCGGCTGGAGACTTCACACAGGCGAATTTCGCCGTCGCTGCGGCGGATGTGGCAGACAAAGTCGCGGACAAATCCATCCCGTTGCAGCCGCTCCAACATATCTTTGCGTTCGTTCAGGTCGACCCAGATCCCGAGGTCCAGGGTTGACTGGTCCAGTGACATCACGCTGTTAAAGCCGGTAATTCGACTGAATCCTTCGTTTACCTCAATCAGCAAACCGTCGCTTTGGCGGGACAACAGCAGGCCGTCGGGAGAGGCATGAAAGGCCTTGGCGAATTTCTCTTCGGAGGTCTGCAGTCGCTGCTGGGTTTCTTTCAGCTGGGTGATGTCACGCACCACCACGACCAGGGCTTCGGTGGTATCCAGTTGAAAGGGTTCGGCGGAGATCAGTCCGGTGAAGGCCTGGCCGTTGCTGCGCAGGAAGGGCATTTCCAGGTTGCGGATGCTGGTGGTCTGTACCCGTTGCAGCAGGCCGGGGCCTACGCCCTGGATGCCCCAGATATTCAGTTCAGTGGCGGTTTTTCCTACGACTGCTTCGGCGCTCAGGCCGATCTGGTCTTCGAATGCCTTATTGACCTCCATCAGGCAGCCGTCCGACAGCCGGGCGATGACCAGGATGTCCGGGCATTGCTGGAACACAGAGGCGAATTTCTGTTCCGAAAGCTGCAACGCTTCCTCGGTGCGCTTGGCTTCGCTGATGTCGATCATCAGGCCGCGCAGCACGGGCTCGTGGCCGTGTTCGATCAGGCTGACGATGTCCCGCACCCACAGGCAGCGTCCATCGGCGGTGATCACCCGGTAGTCGACACTGTGGTCGCGGTTGGCCCGGGTTTCGGCGTAGCAATAGGATTCGGTGCGGGTCAGGTCCGCGGGGTGGATGATGTTGCGCCAGAAGCCCGGGATCAGCCAGTGGGCACGGGGGTAACCCAGCAGTTCCTCGGCGTGGGGCGACACGTAGCTGTAGGTGAAATCGCTGATGCTGGCTTCCCAGGCGATCGCGGAAAGGCTCTCCACCAGGCCGCGATAGTGGTATTCGCTGCTGCGCAGTTCCTGTTCGAGGGCGACCCGGCGGGAAATTTCCGAGCTGAGCCGACGATTGATCCGAATAACCACGGCCAGCACGATGCTCAGCAACAGCACGGCAGGCAACCCGTAGAGCAGCACATCCGTCCAGAGCGTGCGGTGGTCGATGACGTTGCCGACCCAGCGCTGCTGGATGGCCTCGGTCTCAGACGGGCTGATGTCGGCCAGGACTTTATCGAGGATGCCCACCAGCATCTTGTCGTCCTTGGGTACGCCCATGGCCAACTGATAGCGGTAAGGCGTTTCGCCGCTGATGTACAGGCCTTCCAGCTTGAGTTGACGCAGGCTCCACACGCTGGACGCCAGATCGCCCACTACGGCGTCGACCTTGTCGGTGGCCAGGGCCTGCAGCGTAGCGCTGACATTGGGCATGGCCACCAGGTTGAGGTCCGGGTGGTGAGTGCGCAGCAGTTCATGGGGCGCGTAGTTTTCCACCACGGCCACCTTCAACCCGTACAGGTCTTTGAGGCTGCGTGGTTGCGGGCCGCCTTCGTGGGCGAGGATGACGATGGGGAAGTCGAGATAAGGCCGGGTAAACGACAGGAAACCCTGGCGTTCCGGTGTGGACATGATGCCCGGCAGCAGGTCGAGCTGGTTGTTGCGGGCCTGTTCCAGCACGGCGCTCCAGTTCACCGGCTCGATCAGTTTGATCCTGACGCCAAGGCGATCCTGCATCAGCCGCACATAATCAGCGGCCAGGCCCTGGTAGCGACCATCTTCATCGCGGTATTCAAAGGGTGGCCAAGAGGCGTCGACGCCCAGGCGCAACTCTTGGTGGTCCGCCAGCCAGCCACGCTCTTCATCGGTGAGAGTCAACGCGCCAGCCGTTGCGGTCCAGGTCAGCAGCGACAGCAGTAACACGGTCGGCAATCTGGGCATAACGGTCTCGTTATGGCACGGGGAATGTTTCGAGTGTAGACGGGCATTGCGGGGGAGGGGAGGCAGCGAGGATTTAATCTGTAGAAGCAAAAACCCCGGCCTGGGCCGGGGTTTTTGTGATCACTCGTCGAGGAAGGAGCGCAAATGCTCGCTTCTCGTCGGGTGGCGCAGCTTGCGCAGCGCCTTGGCTTCGATCTGACGAATCCGCTCACGGGTAACGTCGAACTGCTTACCAACCTCCTCAAGGGTGTGGTCGGTATTCATGTCGATGCCGAAGCGCATGCGCAGTACCTTGGCTTCACGGGCAGTGAGGCCGGACAGTACGTCGCGAGTCGCTTCTTTCAGGCTCTCAACGGTAGCAACATCGATTGGCGACTGCATGGTCGAGTCTTCGATGAAGTCACCCAGATGGGAGTCTTCGTCATCACCGATCGGGGTTTCCATGGAGATCGGCTCTTTAGCGATCTTCAATACCTTGCGGATTTTATCCTCAGGCATTTCCATGCGTTCGCCCAACTCTTCCGGGGTCGGTTCGCGACCCATTTCCTGCAACATCTGCCGGGAAATACGGTTGAGCTTGTTGATCGTCTCGATCATGTGCACCGGAATACGGATGGTGCGGGCCTGGTCGGCGATCGAGCGAGTGATCGCCTGACGGATCCACCAGGTGGCATAAGTCGAGAACTTGTAGCCGCGACGGTATTCGAACTTGTCCACCGCTTTCATCAAGCCGATGTTGCCTTCCTGGATCAGATCGAGGAATTGCAGGCCACGGTTGGTGTACTTCTTGGCGATGGAGATCACCAGACGCAAGTTCGCTTCAACCATCTCTTTCTTCGCGCGGCGGGCCTTGGCCTCACCGATCGACATGCGACGGTTGATGTCCTTGATCTCGGCAATCGTCAGACCGGTTTCAGTCTGCAATGCAGTCAGCTTCTGCTGGCAACGAACGATGTCGGCCTGGAAGCGACCAATGGCTTCAGCGTATTTGCTTTTGCCTTTGGCCAGTGCGTCGGTCCAGCTTTCGTCGACTTCGTTGCCAGGGAACTGGCGCAGGAAGTCGGCACGCGGCATGCGCGCATCACGGACACAGAGCTGCATGATCGCACGCTCTTGTGCACGCAGACGCTCAAGGGCGCTACGAACCCGCTCAACCAGGCCTTCGAATTGCTTCGGTACCAGTTTGATCGGCATGAAGAGTTCAGCCAGGGCCAGCAATTCAGCAGTTGCCTGCTTGCTGCCGCGACCGTGCTTCTTCAGGGCCTTGCGAGCCAGTTCCATCTGATCGGAGACCGCGCCAAAGCGCTGGGCTGCGATGATCGGATCCGGACCGCTTTCGACTTCTTCTTCGTCATCGGTGCTGGCTTCAGCTTCGTCGTCGTCGGTGTCGTCGTCTGCTTTCGCAGCCTTGGCATCGATCGGTGGCGGAATTTCAGCCGCAGGTGGCGCAATGCCGTCGTCCGGGTCGATATAACCGCTCAGGACGTCGGACAGGCGGCCACCTTCGGTGGTGACGCGAGTGTACTCGGAGAGAATGTGGTCAACCGTGCCTGGGAAGTGCGCGATTGCGCCCATCACTTCACGGATGCCCTCTTCGATACGCTTGGCGATTTCGATTTCGCCTTCACGTGTCAGCAGCTCTACCGTACCCATTTCGCGCATATACATGCGCACAGGGTCAGTCGTGCGACCGATGTCGGTCTCGACCGCTGCCAACGCGGCGGCTGCTTCTTCAGCGGCTGCCTCGTCGGTATCGGCGTCGGCCAACATAAGGGCGTCCGCATCCGGAGCACTCTCGTGTACGGGGATCCCCATGTCATTAATCATGCGGATGATGTCTTCCACCTGCTCTGGATCTGAAATATCCTCAGGCAGGTGGTCGTTGACCTCTGCGTAAGTCAGATACTTCTGCTCACGACCAAGGGTGATCAACTCTTTGATACGAGACTGCTGTTGCGCTTTTCCGGACATAACACCCTATCCACTGAAGGTCTTGGCGGGCAAAAAACAAGCCGAGGATTATACCCGAGCTATGACCTCACACGCCAGCTGAGGTCGGGTTTGATGCGGAAACATTGCGACTTAAAAGGTCGCGCAGTTGATTTTTCTCTTCGGCGGTCAATTCACTCTGACGCGCTTTTCGAAGAAGTTGTTCCAGGTTTCGCTCGCGTTGACGAGCTACCAAGCTAGTAATGGTGTCGAAAAACTGTTGTTCAAGGTTATCGCCATCAATCAGCCATTCCTTTTCTGCCAATGCCTTCAGCAAACGGCCCTGTTCGGTGCCGTGCCAGCGTGCAATCAGCTGGAATGAGTTTAGCTTAGGATTCTTCTGTACGGCTTCGAGCAGGGCCACCAACAGTTGCGTATTGGTGTGGTCTTCGGCCGCAAAGTGCCCCGCATCCTCGACTTTTTGTGCCAGTTGCGGGTGGTGCAAAAGTGTACGCAGGGCTGCCATGGTGGGCGGCTCTACTGCTGCTGGGACGCGTGGGCCGCGCGGTTCGTCACGGTCACCGCCACGTTTGCCGTTTTTGTCCCAGGGTTTCTTGTCCCATTTCTTGCCGCCGGCGCCGGGTTTCTTCGGTGTCCACTCCTGCTGGGGCGTGTAGGCCTCCTGCGGTTGGTGGAAGTCGGAATAGTCCGGCATGGCGTCGTAATCCATGCCCGGGTCGTAGGCCGGCGGCGCCTCTTGCGGCGCGCTG
>NZ_JACARK010000492.1:0-3739 GCF_013386655.1 Pseudomonas sp. K5002
AACGCGCGCTGGCGCAGCACCGGCTGGCGGCGCAGCAAGGTGCCCAGCGAGGCGAGCAACTGGCCATAGCTGGCCGCGTGATCCGGCTGGCGCTTGGGGATGGTCAGCATCAGCACCACGCTGATAAACGCCATCAGTGCGGCAGCGGCCATGAACATGGCGCGCCAGCCGAAATGGTCAGCCACCACGCTGGACACTGGCCGCGCCAGCAGGATACCCAGCAGCAAGCCGCCCATGATGCTGCCGACCACCCGGCCACGGGATTCAGCCGGCGCCAGGTGCGCCGCCAGCGGAATCAGGATCTGTACCGACACCGAGCTGAAGCCGATCAGCAGCGACACCAGCAGGAACAGGTTCGGCTGTTCGGTGAACGCCGCACCCAGCAGGCTGGCGATGGCCACCACGGTGGTGATGATCATCAGCCGGCGGTTTTCCAGCAGGTCGCCCAACGGCACCAGGAAGAACAGGCCCAGGGCATAGCCGATCTGGGTCAGGGACACGATCAGGCTGGCCATGGCCGGCGTGAGGCCGATGTCCGGGGCGATCAGCTCGATGATCGGTTGCGCGTAGTAGATGTTGGCGACGATGGCGCCGCAACAGAACGCAAACAGCATCACCATGCCTCGGGTCATCGTGCTTGTAGCGGGGGGCGTGGCGTTCATGGCGTTCTCATAAAAGCGAAGGATTGTGGCGAGCGAGGATAAAGACTGGCCCCGGGCGCGAGTAGCCTGTCTGTGGTGATAACACTCATGCCGGGAATTAATGACTGAAACGTTAACTTTCGCGCTGAAGGTCGATGATACATTCAGTCACAACTGCATAAACAGGAAATCGACTGCCATGAAGACGACATTCAACAAGATGCTCCTGGCCTCCAGCCTGGCCGCGCTGATGACCGTGGGCGTTGCCCAGGCCGCAGATGCCCCGCGTGTCGGCGTGCGGGGTGCGATTACCGCAATGGACGGCGACGCGATGCACGTCAAGGTCAACAGCGGTGAAGACGTCACCGTGCACCTGACCAAGGACACGCAGGTGCGTGCGGTCACCCTGGCAAAAATCGAAGACATCAAGCCCGGCAGTTACATCGGTTCGGCGGCCATGCCCAACGCGGATGGCACCCTGACGGCGCTGGAAGTGCATGTATTCCCACCGGCGATGGCCGGTACAGGCGATGGGCACCGTGCGTTCGACCTGAAGGAAGGCAGCAGCATGACCAACGGCACCGTGGGTGACCTGGTGGTGAGCAATGGCCGCACGTTGACCGTCAAGTACAAGGGCGGCGAGCAGAAGATCGTGGTGCCGGATGATGTGCCGATCGTCAACCTGGAGCCGGGTGATCGCAGCTTGCTGAAGCCTGGGGTGAAGGTGGTGATGTTTGCGGCG
The DNA here is from genome assembly GCF_013386655.1 of Pseudomonas sp. K5002. Taxonomy (NCBI): domain Bacteria; kingdom Pseudomonadati; phylum Pseudomonadota; class Gammaproteobacteria; order Pseudomonadales; family Pseudomonadaceae; genus Pseudomonas; species Pseudomonas sp. K5002. Next base: position 1,384 of record NZ_JACARK010000492.1, read on the forward strand.
AAGGGCGCGGACGGTAGCGTGACGGCCCAGGCGATTTCCGCGGGTAAGGATGGCGTGACACCGCCGATGTAACCGCTGAACACTGAAACAAATGTGGGAGCGGGCTTGCTCGCGAATGCGGTGTGACAGTCACCGGATGTACCGACTGATCCACCGCCTTCGCGAGCAAGCCCGCTCCCACATTTTTGACCGGGTTTCTCCAGTCAGAACTGCTTATTGGCCGGAGTAGATCTGGTCAAAAACCCCGCCATCATTGAAGTGGGTCTTCTGCACGGTGCGCCAGTCGCCAAAGGTCTTCTCTACCGACAGGAAGTCGACTTTCGGGAAACGGTCGGTGTACTTGGCCAGCACTTTCGGGTCACGTGGACGCAGGTAGTTGTTGGCGGCAATTTCCTGGCCTTCCGGCGACCACAGGTACTTCAGGTATTCTTCGGCAGCCACTTTGGTGCCTTTCTTCTCGACCACTTTGTCGACGATCGACACTGGCGGCTCAGCTTCTGCGGAAACGCTCGGGTAGATCACTTCGAACTGATCACGGCCGAATTCACGGGCGATCATTTCTGCTTCGTTCTCAAAGGTCACCAGCACGTCGCCGATCTGGTTGGTCATGAACGTGGTGGTAGCGGCACGGCCACCGGTGTCCAGCACGGGTGCGTGCTTGAACAGGTCACCCACGAACTTCTTGGCCTTCTCTTCGTCGCCGCCATTCTTCAGCACATAACCCCAGGCCGAGAGGTAGGTGTAGCGGCCGTTACCGGAGGTCTTCGGGTTCGGCACGATGACTTGCACGCCATCCTTGAGCAGGTCCGGCCAGTCTTTCAAGGCTTTCGGGTTGCCTTTGCGCACGATGAACACCGTGGCCGAAGTGAACGGCGCACTGTTGTTCGGCAGGCGGGTAACCCAGTTGTCCGGCACCAGTTTGCCGTTGTCCGCCAGGGCGTTGATGTCGGTGGCCATGTTCATGGTGATCACGTCAGCCGGCAGGCCGTCGATCACCGAGCGCGCTTGTTTGCTCGAACCACCGAAGGACATCTGCAGGGTCAGCTTGTCGTTTGGATGCTCGGCGGCCCAGTGCTTCTGGAAGGCGGCGTTGTAGTCCTTGTAAAAGTCACGCATCACGTCATAGGAGACGTTGAGCAGGGTGACCGGGGCGGCCTGGACGACGCCAGCCAGTGCGAGGCCGGCGGCCAGGAGAGAGGCACTAACGAGTTTTTTCACTGCTCATTCCTTGTTGTTCGAGAAGGTTTTTGAAACGCATGGGGGCAATATGCCAGCGACTATAACGGGGGGGCGCATAGTCGCTTAAAGATTAAAAAGAACTTTGCTTATTCCAGTTTCTTGAAAAGCGCGCTGCCACACCGTGAGCAAAACGCTGCATTGGGCTCATGGCTGTTTTTCTTGCACACCGGGCAATCCGTTTGCAATTGCTCACCGCGCATGGCGTTGGCCAGTTCGGCGGTGAAGATCCCGGTGGGCACCGCGATGATCGAATAACCGGTGATCATCACCAGCGACGAAATCACCTGGCCCAGCGGGGTCTTCGGCACGATATCGCCAAAGCCCACGGTGGTCAGGGTGACGATCGCCCAATAGATGCCCTTGGGAATGCTGGTAAACCCGTGCTCCGGGCCTTCGATCACGTACATCAAGGTGCCGAACACCGTGACCAGGGTGCAGACGCTGACCAGGAACACCACGATCTTCTGCTTGCTGCCCCGCAGCGCCGACATCAGGTAGTTGGCCTGCTTGAGGTACGGGCCGAGCTTGAGCACGCGGAAAATCCGCAGCATCCGGATGATTCGGATAATCAGCAGGTACTGCGCGTCGCTGTAGTACAGCGCGAGGATCCCGGGCACGATCGCCAGCAAATCCACCAGCCCATAAAAGCTGAAGGCATAGCGCAACGGCTTGGGCGAGCAATACAGCCGCAGGCCGTATTCGATGGCGAAGATGATGGTGAAGCCCCACTCGATATAGGCCAGCACGTTGGCGTAGTTGTCGTGGACTGCCTGGATGCTGTCGAGGATCACGATCACCAGGCTGGCCAGAATGATCAGCAACAGGGTGCTGTCGAAGCGTCGGCCGGCCGGGGTGTCACTTTGGAAAACCATGACGTAGAGACGCTCACGCCAGTGCTTGTTGCTGTCCATGGAAGTCGCCTGAATCGAAGATCAGCGAAGCCTAGGGGGATTCGAAGGGGCTGTCCATGCGGGTTTTCTGCATCACCCGCTGACTGGCGCGCACCAGCCAGGTGGCGAGGATAAACGGCGCGGTCAGCGCGGGCAGCTTCAGGCCGGTGAAGCCGGGCGTGAGGATGATCGCCAGGAGAATGCCGATCAGCGGCAGCCAGGGTTGG
>NZ_JACARK010000493.1:0-6516 GCF_013386655.1 Pseudomonas sp. K5002
GTTGGATGGCCGCTACATCACCGCCATCGACAGCGGCACCTCGGTGGCCGACATGGATTGCATCGCCCAGCAGACCCGCTATGTCACCAGCACCACGGCGGCCGGCGATCCCTCGCCCCACGCGGCGATGGGCGTGTTCGCCGGCATCCGCACCACCGCGATGGCTCGCCTGGGCAGCGATAATCTGGAAGGTCTGCGCGTGGCGATCCAGGGCCTGGGCAACGTCGGTTATGCCCTCGCCGAGCAGTTGCACGCCGCCGGGGCTGAATTGCTGGTGAGCGACATCGACCACGGCAAGGTGCAACTGGCCATGGAGCAACTGGGTGCGCACCCGATTGCCAACGAAGCCTTGCTCAGCACCCCATGCGATATCCTTGCGCCCTGCGGTGTGGGCGCGGTGTTCAACCGCTACACGGTCGCGCAGTTGCGATGCGCAGCGGTGGCCGGCTCCGCCAGTGCGCAACTGACCAACCTGCAAGTGGCCGATCAGTTGGAAGGCCGTGGGATTCTTTACGCGCCGGACTACGTGATCAACTCCGGTGGGCTGATCTACGTGGCTCTCAAGCACGGTGGCGCGGAGCTGGAAACCATCACCGCGCACTTGTCGAACATCGGCACACGCCTGACCGAAATCTTCGCCCATGCCCAGGCTGAAAAGCGCTCACCCGCGCGGGTAGCGGATGAGCTGGCGGAGCGCTTGCTGTACCGCTGAGGCGGGTCAAAGCTGATATTTCTCCCGGGCCAGTTGGCCCACGCCCATACGATCAAGGATGTGCATCGGGCACAGAATCGTGACCCGCACGGTTCCCGGCAGGCGGCTGATTTCAATCGAGCCGTTGATGGTCGCGCGGTTGCGCACTTCGTCGAGCGGCAGCCCGGTCACGGCGGCGGCGCGTTCCAGTCCATTGTCTGTCGCGACGTTGAGATTGGTCCCACTGCCGATGAAGGTGATGGGCGCGTTCTCCTCGATCTCCACCTGGCCCCAGCGCTCCCCCAGTGCCTTCACCCGCAGGCGTTGCTCCGCGGTCATCGGGCGCGCCATGGGCGGCAGGTCATCGAGGTTTTGCAGCAGGATCGGCCCGTCCAGGCTCAGGCCCTTGATCACCTGCACCGTCAGTTCGGTTTCCCCCGACACATCGGTGGCATGCCCGGCAATTTCGCCATTGCCCTGTTGAGCATGCATATCGCCCATGTACACCCCGGCGCCGGGGACCTTCACCGGGCAGATCAGGATGCAGCCTTCGCGCACGGAATTGGTGTCCATGTGGCCATCGGTTTTCGCGGCGTGCAGTTCATCGTGGGTCATGCTGTAGCGATGGGGCGCGCCCACCAGGTACTGGCCGAAGTCGCCGCAGTTGTGGGAATCCGGCAGATCCCGTGAAGGCGTGGTGCCGATGTTGCCCAGGAATGGGCGCATATGCGCGGCCAGGCCCGGGATATCGGCGCGGGCCAGGGACAGGATCGAGTGCTGGGCAGACAGTTCGGGCAGCGCCGACAGGTCCGATGCCTTGCCGGCCAGGCGATCCGCCACGGCCTGGTTGACCGTCAGGCTCACCTGATGCTCGGCATCCAGAACGATCACGTAACCATTGCTGAAACGAAACGCACTGACCTCGGCGCCACAGGCATCGCAACGAATGGCGTCATCGCCAATGCCTTCGACGTGGCTGGCGGGATGCTCTTGCCCGCAGTTGGAGCAGAACTTCGCGACGAACGGGTCGCCGTGGTAACGCCCTTCGACAAAACTCATGACCCCCGAGGACGTGGCCAGGGAGGTGACGCGCATGCGCTTGATCTTCAGCGCCACCGCGTCGCCGATTTCGGCGCCGGCGATGAACACGGGCTGGGTCACTTCATGGCCACCCTCAAAGGCCGGCGTGATCATCGGGCCCCAGCAACCGGGCGGGGTGCCGGTGATCAAGGTGCCACCGTCGGCCAGTGGGCCGAGCATTTTCTGGCTGGGGCCGAGCAGCCCATTGGTGTAGGAGGTGACGGTGAGACGGTCGACAGAAGGGAGGTTATTCATTTTATTTTCCGGGCCCTGGGTGATTGAATGTTGAACAGGCTTCATCACTTAAGCGCCGATGTGTATCTGTCGTGTGTCGCGCTGCCGCGATTGCCGGTACGTGTGTATCTCAGGGGCATCCATACACACTCTGATACACCCGCAGTGGCGTTCACGGGTAAATACAGATATCTCTGTTGCAGGCTTATTTTTTCAAACCCATCAGAACGAGGTTGGCATGTCCAAACAAACAGCAGGGCGCTCCAGTGGGCGCATGATTACCTTCAAACGTCCGGATGGCGCTGACGTCAACGGCTACCTGGCCAGCCCGGCCGTACTCGAAGGCGCGCCGGCGATCGTGGTGATCCAGGAATGGTGGGGCGTAAACGATCAGATCAAGGGCGTGGCCAATCGACTGGCCGAATGCGGTTACCGCGTGTTGGTGCCGGACCTTTATCGCGGCGCGTCGACCGTGGAAGAGGAAGAGGCTCACCACCTGATGGATGGGCTGGATTTTGGTGACGCGGTTTCTCAGGACATCAAGGGTGCTGTGCAGTACTTGCAGGCGGATTCGAAAAAAGTCGGTGTGACCGGTTACTGCATGGGCGGGGCGTTGACGTTGCTGGCGTTGAACGCGATTCCGGAAGTCGCTGCGGGCGTGGTGTGGTACGGCTTCCCGCCGCTGGAGTATCTGGATGCTTCGAAGATCAAGGCGCCGCTGATCGGGCATTGGGGCACGCAGGATGCCTTCTTCAATATCGACACCGTGGCGGAGCTGGAGTCAAAACTGCATGCTGCGGGTGTGGACGCGACTTTCCATCGCTACCTGGCGCGCCATGCGTTTGCCAACGAGACGGCGATTGGTGATGGTCGGATTGCAGACACGCAATACGATGCCGCCTGGTCGCAACTGGCGTGGGACCGCACGTTGACGTTCTTCGGCAAGACCTTGTGGCAGGCATGACACATGTGAAAGGCATCAACGCATAACCTGTGGCGAGGGAGNNCCCGCTGGGCTGCGCAGCAGACCCAAAAGCTTGGGAGCGCTGCGCACTCCAGCGGGAGCAAGCTCCCTCGCCACAACAAGCTCCCTCTGCCACAGCAAGCCCTTTCGCCACTACTGGCAATGCATCACTCAGCCGCTGGCTGCCCAATCTCCGCCAATGCACTCGCATTGTTCTTGAACGCCGCCGCAAACGCCGCGCGGTTCTTGGCCATGAAAATACCGGCATCTTCTGCCTGCTTCTCGCTCAAGCCTTCGACGTTTTTCAACAGCACTTCCATCAGGGACTCTGCCAGTTCAAGCATCTGGTCGTGTGCGTCGGCAAGTTTGCGATCCACGAATGTAGTCTCCAGGTCACGGGTACTGCGATACAGGGTTTCAACAGCCATTTTTCGGCCTCGTCATCGGTGCAGTATTGAAGGGAGTTGCCCTTGGTTCGAATGTCGCCAAGCGTTCTCGCGACTACTGTATTTATATACAGCTTAAAGCATAAGCCAATCCATGGGCTTTGGGTAGTGGCTTTTCAATGTAGCTGGCAAATGCTGGTTTGCCCTATCGGAAACTTCTCACAGGTTGGTGGGGTTGCAGGAGCGTCATTCAGTGGCTTACCTTCTCCGGGCTTCGCTTATGCGGTACACGAGTTTGGCGGCTCGAATTTAAGGAGCAAACATCTTGTAAATCCAAGGAATGCACCATGGTAAAAATGACTGCCTGTTTTTCTGAATCGCCTATAAAGCCGCCTACCGCGCTTTTCGCTGTGACCCCAAATACTGACACTGAAACATTACTCGCCAATGCCAGCGAAACCTTGAACAGTGCCCGTGAAATGGCCAGTAGCCTGGCTTTTGAGCTTGAAGGACCACAGCGAAGTTTGCTTCTGGCGATCCATCAACTGCTGGAAATGAGTGGTTTATTGGTCGATCAAGCGTTGGATCAAGTCGCCCCGACCTGACCTGAATCACCCGGTCACCTGGATCGTTCCCACGCTCTGCGTGGGAATGCATACCGTGACGCTCCGCGTCACCTCTACCCGAAACCCTGGGGCATGGGACGCGGAGCGTCCGGGGCGGCATTCCCACGCGGAGCGTGGGAACGATCATCAAGCAGCAAGATAAGTGCCTCATATCACCCCGCCACCATCTCACTTCCTGTTCCCTGGCCTTTTTTCTGCATGCAGAGAAACCGTCACGTCCAACCCGCATTATCCGGTCGAGCCGACCTAAGGAAGCATCATCGTGAAAATCAACTGGGCTGAAAACCTGCGCAAGACCGTGCACCAACTGGCCGAGTCCTTGGGAAATCTGTTCGTCGAGACCTTCCACTACCTGGCACTGTTCGCCATTGGTGCGGTGACCGCCTATGCCGCGGTGATGGAATTTCTGGGGATGCTGGAGACGGGGCACATCAAGATCGATGACATCTTGCTGCTGTTCATCTACCTGGAACTGGGGGCGATGGTCGGGATTTATTTCAAGACCAACCACATGCCGGTGCGTTTCCTGATCTACGTGGCGATCACGGCGCTGACCCGTCTGCTGATTTCCAACGTGTCCCACCACAACCCGCCCGACATCGGCATCATCTACCTGTGCGGTGGGATTCTGCTGCTGGCGTTCGCGATTCTGGTGGTGCGGTATGCGTCGTCGGCATTTCCGTCGGTGAAGGTCGAAGGCCCGCGCCGCAAGGGCGAAGCGAGCCTTGAAACAGAGAAGGGCGAGCTCTAGAACCCTGCGTTGAGCGGCGGCCTGCTGACCGGCGGCCGCTGCAGTACCTGGTGGCTGTCTCCATCGGTCATCACCGCCAATATCTCCATCGCGCTGTGCCCCTGCTCGATCGCAATCCCGAATTGCACACTCTGCACCAGCCGTTTCAGGCGCTGGGGGTCGTTGCGTTGTTCGGCGCTGATCATGCGTTTGGCCACGACGCCGTCTTCATCGGACAGGGTCAGCATGATGCTGCCGTCCAGCCGCTGGATGCTTAAATTGACCCGGTATTTCGGGGCGAAGGTGTCGGTGATGATCTGAAAAGGGTTGTCCATGGTGCGTTACCGCCTGATAAGAACATGCAGTCATTGACGACCGGTGTCGGGATTAGTTCGCGTTTCCTGACCACCGGCCATTCGCTCGCTGAGGTTTTCACAAGGTCCGTTTTCCTCAGTAGCTGTACAGCAAGGGGCGTGCCGTACAGCAATCTGCCTGCCATCAAATTTCCACTGTGGGAGCGGGCTTGCTCGCGAATGCGGTGTGTCAGCCAATGATTGCTCAGCTGAACGACCGCTTTCGCGAGCAAGCCCGCTCCCACAGTGGGTGGGTGGTGTTTTTGAGTTCGGTGATCCGTTTCAGGGCATCACGGAAAAAACGATCGCAGACAGCGCAATCAAGCCGACCAACACCACAAACACGTTGGACGCCTGGCCCGAGTACTGGCGCAGGGATGGCACTCGGCGGATGGCGTACATCGGCATCAGGAACAACAGGCAGGCGATGATCGGCCCGCCCATGGTTTCGATCATGCCGAGGATGCTCGGGTTGAAGGTGGCCACGGCCCAGCAGGTGAGCACCATGAACAGCGCGGTGCAGCGCTCCAGCCACTTGGCCGACATGCTGCGGTTGCGCCCGCGCAGGGATTTGACGATCAGGCCCTGGAAGCCTTCGCTGGCGCCGATGTAGTGGCCCAGGAAGGATTTGGTGATCGCCACCAGCGCGATCAACGGTGCGGCGTAGGCGATGACCGGGGTCTGGAAGTGGTTCGCCAGGTACGACAGGATCGAGATGTTCTGCGCCTTGGCGGAGGCGAGGTCAGCCGGCGACAGGGCCAGCACGCAGCTGAAGCAGAAGAACATCACCGTCAGCACCATCATGCTGTGGGCCATGGCCAGGATGCCGCTGCTTTTGCGTTCGGCTTGCGGGCCGTACACGCGTTTCTGGTCGACGGCGAAGGCGGAGATGATCGGCGAGTGGTTGAAGGAAAACACCATCACCGGGATCGCCAGCCACAAGGTCTTGAAGAAGGCCGGCACGGGCATGCCTTCGCTGGCGGAGGCGAAGAATGCGCCGTTCCAGTTGGGGATCAGGCTCACCGCCAACAGCAGCAGGGCGGCGACGAAGGGGTACACCAGCACGCTCATGGCCTTGACGATCACGCCCTGGCCGCAGCGCACAATGGCCATCAGGCCGAGGATCAGCACCAGCGACAGGATTGCCCGGGGCGGTGCAGCCAGGTGCAGTTGGTGTTCCATAAAGCTGGTCAGGGTGTTGGTCAGCGCCACGCTGTACACCAGCAAAATCGGGAAGATCGCGAAGAAGTACAGCAGGGTGATCAGCTTGCCGGCGCCGATGCCGAAGTGTTCTTCCACCACTTCGGTGATGTCGCCGGATTTGCCCGACAACACAAAGCGCGTCAGCCCACGGTGGGCGAAGAAGGTCATCGGGAAGGCCAGCAGCGCCAGCACGATCAACGGCCAGAAGCCGCCCACGCCAGCGTTGATCGGCAGGAACAAGGTGCCGGC
>NZ_JACARK010000494.1:0-1989 GCF_013386655.1 Pseudomonas sp. K5002
AGGGCCAGCAGGTTGGTCTGGTTGGTGATGTCGCTGATCAACCCGGTGATATTGCTGATCTGTGCCATGCGGCTGTCCAGCAGTTGCACGCTTTCCGAGGAGCGCTGCACCACATCGCGAATCGACTGGGTGCCGACCTGTACCGCGAGGAATTGCTCGCGGGCCCGGCTGACCACCTCGTCCATGGCCTGCTTCATTTGCTCGGCGCTCACCGAGGCTTGCTGGATTTCTCCCAGTTGCTCTTCAACGATGATCATCATGCGGTGGGTGGCGTCGGCCACTTCATGGGACATCAACCCGGCCGCCTCGCTGCGGCCGAGCATCAATTGGTTGGTGTTGCCAACGCTGTGGCTGGCCTTGACCACCTGCCCGACCACCGAATCCAGGCGGTCGATGAAGCTGTTGATCCAGCGGCTCATGTCGCCGGTTTCGTCGTTGACCATGCGCCCGCTGTCCAGGCGTTGGCGCAGGTTGCCCTCGCCTTCGGCAATGGTGCGGATGACCTCGGTCATTTCATTCAGGCGTGCGGCCAGGCGCCTGGGGCCCAGGCGGCTGAACAGCAAGGCCGCGACGACCATGCTCAGCACCTCGCACGCATCGGTCCAGGCGGCGGGCAAACCACTGTAGTGACGGACCAGGAAGTTGCAGGCAAACAGGCCGGCCATGGTCGCCAGATAGGGCTTCATCAAGCCGTGGCTCAGGGAGCGCCGGCGGTAGACCTCTTCCAGGTCGGCCTCGCACATCATGCCCCAGCGATCCGGCGAGCCCGGCAGTTCGAAGGTCACGCCCTTGCCCACCACCGGGATGTGACGGTAGTCGGAATAGCCGGGATAGGTGACAAACAGGTTCGAGCCCTTGCGGATGGTTTCCCGCACGCCGGGGTGCAGTTGTTGGGTGGCGGGGTCGATAAACCGCAATTCCAGCTCGGTGTGGCGTTGGATCTGTACGGTTTTCCAGGGTGTGTGCACGCCGCTCTTGAGATTTTCACCGTGGGTGAAGGTGCCGTCCTCGAAGCGTGAGCGGGACAGCGCAATGCCCGGCTGCAGCGCCGGGTCGAAGCGCGATTGCACCATGAACAGGTAGTTATCGCCGGACTCGGGGAAGATATGCCCGGCCTCGCGCTGGATCAAATCCCCGAGTATGTCGTTGGGCACCCGACCGCAGAGGCAGCCGACCACCCTGCCCTCGCGGGTCAATGGTTGGTAGAACATCAGGGTCACTTCGTCATGGAAGCGCGAGGACGAAGGGCCGATCTGCAAGGTCAGCGGGTCGCTGTAGGGACCGTGGAGGAATGGCGCCTTGAGCCCGGCAGCCAGGGCTTGTTGATTGAGCGCGCGGTGACTGGCCTGGCTCCAGGTACTCGCCAGTAGTTCGCCCTTTGGGTCGACGATAAACAGCTCGGAGAAATCCCCGGCCTGGTGCAGTTTTTCCAGCAGCAGGCTGTTGTCGGTGAGCACGGAATCGCGGGCCAGTGTCGCGGCCAGTTCGTTGAGGTGTTCCCACTGTTCGCGGGTCCAGGTTTGCAGGAGTTTGACCCGGGTTTAGGCAATGGCCTCGAAGGTCTGCTCCATCACCGGGTACACCGCGCGGTTGAGGCGGCAGGACCAGCCCATGGCGAACTTGCCGGTCTTGCCCCACCAGGGCAGCCAGCTTTTCTCGGCGGAAGATAACTGCATCGTGCTGCTCGACAGGCTGCTCATGGCGGACTCCGGGAGTGATGTCTAATTGCCATATTTCAAGGCAATTAATGCGCCAATTAGCTAGCTTGCTATTGATTAGGCTGCCTGGCCTGTCATGCGGGCCAACGGGAGCGAGCTTCCTCGCTACAAAAAGCTGCATGCAATCAAGAGCATGCACCAGCGGGTGGCAGTGAGATCGCTTGTCGGGTGGGATGTCCCAAGGGGACCGTGCCGGGCTGACCATCTCATTAGGGCTCTGCCCCGCCTGTCGGCGCCTCGCTGTGGCTCGGCGTTCCCTCACTCCGGCATT
>NZ_JACARK010000495.1:0-5080 GCF_013386655.1 Pseudomonas sp. K5002
CACCTGGCTGCTGTTGCCGCGGCTGACCTGGAACGCATTGGATTTCGGCCGGGTGGCGGCCAGTGTCAAAGGTGCGCAAGCCGGGCGCGACGAGGCCCTGGCCCATTACAAAAGCGTGGTGTTGAGTGCGTTGCGTGATGCGGATGTGGCCCTGGCGCGGTATGGCAACCAGCGGCAGAACGTGGTGCTGCTGCGTAACGTGGAATCTTCGGCAGTACGGGCTGCGGACCTGACGCGCCAGCGTTATAAGGCAGGTACGGCGAGCACGCTGGATTGGCTGGACGCGGAACGTACGCGGTACCAGGCGCAGGAAAGCCGGATTTCCGGGGATGCGCTGTTGCTCAAGGACTTTGCGTCATTGCACAAGGCGCTGGGGTTGGGATGGACGTTGTGACAAATAACCCGAGTGACCACTGACCTGTGGCGAGGGGGCTTGTCCCCCGTTGGGCTGCGCAGCGGCCCCAAAAAAGAGGGACTGCTACGCAGTCCAACGGGGGACAAGCCCCCTCGCCACAACAAGCCCTCTCACCACAGGTACGGTGTCAGCTTTTAATTGGCCGTATTGGCCCGCGCCGCGTGCAGCTTCTTGTAGCTGTCGATCAACCGCAGGTGCCGGTCCAGCCCTTCCAGCTTCATGCTCGTCGGCGTCAAACCATAGAACCGCACACTGCCATTCACCGACCCAATCGCCGCGTCCATCCGCTCGTTGCCAAACATCCGGCGGAAATTCACTTCGTAGTCCGCCAGTTCCAGGTCTTCGTCCAGCTCCATCTCCAGCACCGCATTCACGGCCTGATAGAACAAGCCGCGCTCGACGGTGTTGTCGTTGTACTGCTGGAACATCTCCACCAGTTCCTTGGCTTCTTCGAACTGCTGCAGGGCCAGATAAATCAGCAGCTTCAATTCCAGGATGGTCAGTTGACCCCACGCCGTATTGTCATCGAACTCGATGCCGATCAAGGTGGTGATGTCGGTGTAGTCGTCCAGTTCGCTTTCCACCAGGCGCTCAACCAACCCCTTCAATTCCGCTTCGTCGAGACGATGCAGGTTCAGGATGTCCTCGCGAAAAAACAGCGCCTTGTTGGTGTTGTCCCAGATCAGGTCGTCGATTGGGTAGATCTCCGAATAGTCCGGCACCAGGATGCGGCAGGCGGTCGCGCCGATGTGCTCGTACACCGCCATGTAGACTTCCTTGCCCATGCCTTTGAGGATGCCGAACAAGGTGGCGGCTTCCTCGGCGTTGGAGTTTTCACCCTGGCCGGAGAAGTCCCATTCGACGAACTCGTAATCCGACTTCGAGCTGAAGAAGCGCCACGACACCACGCCGCTGGAGTCGATGAAGTGCTCGACAAAGTTGTTCGGTTCGGTCACCGCATGGCCTTCAAACGTCGGCTGCGGCAGATCGTTCAGGCCTTCAAAGCTGCGGCCTTGCAGCAGTTCGGTGAGGCTGCGTTCCAACGCCACTTCCAGGCTGGGGTGCGCGCCGAACGAGGCGAATACGCCGCCGGTGCGTGGGTTCATCAACGTCACGCACATCACCGGGAATTCACCGCCCAGGGACGCATCCTTCACCAGTACCGGAAAGCCCTGGGCTTCCAGGCCCTGGATACCGGCCAGGATACCGGGGAATTTCGCCAGCACTTCCTGTGGTACATCCGGCAGCGCGAATTCACCTTCGATGATTTCGCGTTTTACCGCGCGTTCGAAGATTTCCGACAGGCACTGCACCTGCGCTTCAGCCAGGGTGTTACCGGCACTCATGCCGTTGCTGAGGTACAGGTTCTCGATCAGGTTGGACGGGAAATACACCACCTCGCCATCGGACTGGCGCACGAACGGCAGCGAAACAATGCCGCGCTCTTCGTTGCCGGAGTTGGTGTCGTAGAGGTGTGAGCCGCGCAGCTCGCCGTCACGGTTGTAGATGTGCAGGCAATGCGCGTCGAGTATCTCCGGTGGCAGTTCGTCCTTGCGGCCAGGCTTGAACCAGCGCTCGTCCGGGTAATGCACAAACGCCGCATTGGCGATGTCTTCGCCCCAGAACTGGTCGTTGTAGAAGAAGTTGCAGTTCAGCCGCTCGATAAACTCGCCCAATGCCGACGCCAATGCGCCTTCCTTGGTCGCGCCCTTGCCGTTGGTAAAGCACATCGGCGAGTGCGCGTCGCGGATATGCAGCGACCATACGTTGGGCACGATATTGCGCCACGAAGCGATCTCGATCTTCATGCCCAGGCCCGCGAGAATGGCCGACATGTTGGCGATGGTTGTTTCCAGCGGCAGGTCCTTGCCCGCGATGTAGGTGCCCGCGTCGGACGCCGCGCTCGGCATCAGCAATGCCTGGGCATCGGCATCCAGGTTTTCCACTTCCTCGATGACAAACTCCGGCCCGGCCTGCACGACTTTTTTCACGGTGCAGCGGTCGATGGAACGCAGGATGCCCTGGCGGTCTTTATCGGAGATGTCCGCTGGCAATTCGACCTGGATCTTGAAGATCTGGTTGTAGCGGTTTTCCGGGTCGACAATGTTGTTCTGGGACAGGCGAATATTGTCGGTAGGGATGTTGCGGGTTTCGCAGTACAACTTCACAAAGTAAGCCGCACACAACGCCGACGACGCCAGGAAGTAATCGAACGGACCGGGGGCCGAGCCATCGCCCTTGTAGCGAATAGGCTGGTCGGCCACCACGGTGAAGTCGTCGAACTTGGCTTCAAGTCGAAGGTTGTCGAGAAAATTGACCTTGATTTCCATGCGGGATTACCAGAATAGCGAGCAAATTATGGCCGCCATTATCCGGGTTTCGAGGCGTAAGTCTTGTGCTTTCGGGCCTGGCCGATCGTTGGCGATGGGTATCAGCCGTGTTGAAAGTCCGCAATCTGCTGCCACATCGCGATCGGGTTGGAGTACATCGGGAAGTGCCCGCACCGGGCAATCGGCGCCAACCGCACGCCTTGCGCCTGGATATGCGCCAGGTACGACAAATGGGCATTCTGCTCGCCGTACATGAACATGCGCGGGCATTCCAGGCCGAGGAACTTGCCCATCAAGTCGGCGTTATCCGACAGTTCGACCATCGACTGGAAGATCCCCCGCACCGCCCCGGCACGCACCTTGTGCCGCAGGCTCGCCGAATACAGCGCGCTGGCGTAGGCCGGTGCCTGCCGGGTGCGCTCGATAAAGGCGCTGAAAAACGCCTCGGGATCATCCGCCGGGTAGTCGACGATCTGCCGGCTGAGAAAGCAGTCTTCCGGGGCGATATTGCCTTCGATATCAACAAAGCTCAGCACCCGCCCCGGGAACTGGTGCGCCAACATCAGCGCGGTAAGCCCGCCCATGGAGTGGCCTACCAGATGGAAGCGCTCGATGTTGAAATGCTCCAGCACCTGCAAGGCGGTTTGCAGCAGGAACGAGATGGAGATCTTCGACAGGTCATCGCAATGGCTCTCACCGCAACCCGGGGCGTCATAAGCCAAAAATGGATGACCGTCGAAGGCAGGTTGCTGGACGATGTCGGCGTAGTCTTCCTTGGTCGAGCCAAAGCCATGCAGGAACACGATTGGCGCCAGGGTACCCGCGCGGTGGATCGCGGCGATGTTCAACGGCACATCGGCGACGACGATGGGGAGTTGTGTGTGGGTGAATGGCATGGTGAAGACTCCCTGAAAAACCGATTGGCGGCTCAAAAGCCGTTAATTTCAACGGTATTCAGGTTTCTGTAAATTCCTGATTCGGGAAGGTATTCATAGGCTGATCGTATGAGTCGTTCCATAACGCCCTACCCCGCACTCAATCCCCACAACACGTCCAACACATGTTGCGTAGGCCGCTCAACCTCCCCGGCGCGATGGGCGATCCCCAGTTGCCGCCACAGCAACGGTTGCAACGGCCGCATCGCAATCCGGGTGTCGTGCAAGGGCGTGGACGCTTCATGGGGCAACAACGTGGCCCCGTAACCGGCGGCCACCAGGCTTTTGATTGCGTCGTTGTAATTCAGCTGAATACGCGCCGTCGGCTGGTAGCCGTCATTGGCAAACCACTCCGAGGTCAGGCGCGAAAGCCGAGTGGTGTTGTCATTCAGGATTAACGGCTGGGCAGCCAGCCAGGCGGGTGTTACCACCTCGGGGCATTCCCGGCGCGCCGGCAAAAACGCCATGACCGGGTCGCGCCGCCAGGGCTCGATCCGCAAGCCCTTCACCGGTGCCTGGGGCAGCGCCACCAGGCCGATCTCCAGGGCGCCCTCGGCCAGCTTCTTCAATGTGTCCTGCGACGTGAGCACCGCCACCTGCACATCAATGGCGGGATGATGTTGGCTCAAGGTTTCCAGGGCTTGCGGCAGCAACTGTGCGATGGCTCCGGTTGAGGCTCCCAGGCGCACCCGCCCCGCCAGCCCCTGCACCTGTCGCTCCACGTCTTCAAGCGCCTGCTCGGCATCCGCCAACAAGCGGCGCGCGCGCTCCACCAGGGTTTCGCCAATCGCTGAAGGCTGCACCCGCCCACGGGTACGCGATAGCAGCTTGCCGCCCACTCGCGCCTCCAGGTCGGCGATATGCAGGCTGACGGTGGGTGGCGCCAGGTTGAGCATGCGGGCTGCTTCGGCGAACGAACCGAGGTCGGCAATCGCCACCAACGTACGCAGGCGGTCCAGGCTGATTTCGCGCATGGGTCAATCCTCGTTCATAAAAACTGAACTTCATCGTTTGGAAATTCAACTTTTCCTATCCTAGCGGCTGGCCGAAGATTGGAACACCTGATTTCCTATCCGAGTGCATCCCATGGCAAATCCTCTTGTATTCATCGACGGCGACCAAGGCACCACCGGGCTACAGATCCATCAACGCCTGCGCGACCGCACCGATCTGCAACTGATCACCCTCAGCCCTGAACACCGCAAGGACCCGCAGCAGCGCGCCGAGATGATCAACGCCTGCGATATCGCGATTCTCTGCCTGCCCGACGACGCCGCACGGGACGCCGTCGCCAGCATCCACAATCCGGCCGTGCGGGTGATCGACGCGAGTTCGGCACACCGCACTCATCCCGACTGGACCTACGGTTTCGCCGAGATGAACCCGCAACAGGCGCAACG
>NZ_JACARK010000496.1:0-4561 GCF_013386655.1 Pseudomonas sp. K5002
ACTGCGCAGTGGTTGGTCGGCCTTGGCATCCAGCGCCGCCAGGTGCTCCAGCGCAGCCGTCAGGGTCTGCATGGCCGGCGTGGGAAATTGCAGGCGCTCCAGCAAGGCGCGGTAGGTCAAGAGGTGGCGCTGTCGGCGCGCCTGGTCCAGCTCGTTGAGTAACCCATCCCAATGTTGACGGCTGATGCGTACGCTCACGTTTCGTCCCTCCAACCTGCAACGCCAAGTTCCCAGGCCAGGCTGCGGCGGATGGCAGCGTCCGGCTGGCGTTCACCGCTTTCGATCAGGCCCAGGTAAGACGGGCTGATGCCCACTGTGCGCGCCAGAACCTCGATGGCCAGGCCCTTGGCCTCGCGCAGGCTTCGCAGCTGCTCCAGGGGGCGCAGATCCGGCTCGGCAGTGGCTTGGCTAATGGTCGAAGCGGAAGGCGTTGGCTGTTGCTGACCGGCAGCTTTTAACAGCGCCTGATACTGAGCCCATGGCAGAACCGCATATTCGGGCTCGCCATCCTTTGTAATTATCTGAATATCCATGACTGCCCCGTAGGATCACAACACTTACTTCGTAAGTACTTTCCTTAGGAGTGTAATCCTAACAGCCACAAAGAGCGCAGGGGGATATTCCCAAGGTTCAGTTTTTTTTCAGGTGTTCTTGCGTAAGCAGCTGAGGCGTCGCAGGAAGGCGCTCAACCACCGCAAGTTTCTCGGGGAGCTGACGCTCGCGCCAGGCGCGAAAGGCGCTCAGTTCGCCGTCGAGGGTCTTCATGACCCACGCCAGCACAGCAATGTCGTCGAGCATGCCGAACACCGGGATAAAGTCCGGGATCGCGTCAATCGGGCTCAGGAAGTACATCAACCCTGCCACTACCGAAATCAGCGCCTTGGGGCTGATGGCCCGGTACTCGCCGCGCCAGTAGGCAAGGCACAAGGCCTGGAGCAGCTTGAGGTCGTCCTTGAGCTTGCCCAGCCGGTTGCCCTGGCTCGAGCCTTTGGCGGCGACCGCGAACAGCAACGTCGGCAAGCGCCCACGGCCAAGCAGGCGAGCAGCCATGGGCAGGAAGCGGGTGAAATTAAACGGGGCTTTCATCGTCACTCCAGTTCCAGGCGACAGAAAAGGTTATCCACACAAATTGTGGATAACCTTGTGAACAGAGCCTATTTTCCAGGCTGAAAGCCACGTAATACAAGGCCTACAGTCAGATCGGGCGTTTTTTGCGCACATAAAAAAAACCCAAGAATTCATTGACTTGGAGATAATCTGCGTCTACCCGTACTCGGGTCTTTTATCAGACTGCTCTAGCCCGCATGGGTTCGGTTGAATTTGCCCTGGATTCAGCTGATCGTTCCCACGCTCTGCGTGGGGATGCCGCCTGTGGCGCTCCGCGCTTGCTGTTAGCGCTAGGCTTAAGCTATGCGCAATGGTGACGCAGAGCGTCACGGGATGCATTCCCACGCAGAGCGTGGGGACGATCGCAGAGCGTGGGAACGATCGCACAGGCCAGAAACAACAACGCCCCGTCGAGACGGGGCGTTGTGTATTCAGGCGCTGATTACTTCTTGGCAGCAGGAGCCGCCGGTGCGTCAGGAGCGTCTGCCTTGGACGGGTCCTTGATGGCCAGCAGTTCCAGGTCGAATACCAGCACGGAGTTGGCTGGAATCGCCGGGCTCGGGCTCTGGGCACCGTAGGCCAGGTCGGACGGGATGTACAACTCGACCTTCTCGCCAACGTGCATCAGTTGCAGGCCTTCGACCCAACCCGGAATCACGCCGCTGACCGGCAGGTCAATCGGGCTGCCGCGATCCACGGAGCTGTCAAAGGTGGTGCCGTTGGTGAGCTTGCCGGTGTAGTGAACAGTCACTACGTCGGTAGGCTTGGGTTGAGCACCGTCCGCTTTCTTCACGATCTTGTATTGCAGACCGGAAGCAGTGGTGACAACGCCGTCTTTCTTGGCGTTTTCTTCGAGGAATTTCTTGCCGGCGGTTGCCGACTCTTCGCTCATCTTGGCCATACGCTCTTCAGCACGTTTTTGCAGTGCGGCGAAGGCTTCGACCAGCTCGTCGTCTTTCAGCTTCTGTTCTTTCTTGCCGACGGCATCTTCGATGCCTTGGGCTACCGCTTTGGAGTCCAGGTCATCCATGCCTTCCTGGGCAAGGCTTTTGCCCATGTTCAGGCCGATACCGTAGGAAGCTTTTTGCGCCGGGGTTTTCAGCTCTACGCTGGTTTGCGAATCACAACCCGCAAGTACCAGGCTAACCAGGGCCACCGCCGCCGCCAACCGATGCTGTTTCATGCTATTTCCTTGTTCGTGTGCCAAAAGGGCATTCGAGTAAAGTCGCGAGCTTATCAGGCGGCCACGACCAATGGCTACCGGCATGTGAGCAGGAAACTTCTGATAAGTTCACGTGTTTAAAAGCATTTTCATTCAATCCAGGGCCCTGCAACGGACGGCAGCAGCGCTGGAACGAGACTCATGGCCACTTGCCGCACTGCTGGCCTGATGGCATAAGAACGCTACAACTCGACAAGGATAGTTATCTTGCGCATTTTTTCCCGTGTTTTGCTGATGATTTTCATACTGCTGGGCCTGGTCCTGGCGGTGGTGCTCTATTACGTGGTCAACCCGAAGCTGCCGGTCTACGTGCCGGTGGAACAGGTGCACTATCAGGATCAATGGAGCGCCGCAGATCGCCAGACCTACTATTTCACGCCCCAGGGCACCCAGGTCAAGGGCCTGCGTTATGCCTGGTTTACCGCACTGGAACTGCCGTTCTCCGAACAGCGTTTCGCCACGCCCGAGTACCTGGCGCGCTTCGGTTTCCTGGTAGATCCCAGGCAAGTGCCGACTGCACAAAACCCCGGCAACCTGCCGGTGGGTTTCGCCCGGCATAAAAATGCCGGCAGCAATGATGAGTTTCTCGACATCACTTGCGCCGCCTGCCACACCGGCCAGTTGAACTTCAAAGGCCAGGGCCTGCGTATCGACGGCGGCCCGGCGCAACATGTGCTGCCGTCCAGCGTGCCGACCCTGCGCGGCGGCAGCTTCGGCCAGGCACTGGTCGCCAGCCTGGCCTCGACCTACTACAACCCGTGGAAATTCGAGCGCTTTGCCCGCACCGTGCTGGGCCATGACTACAACGACCAGACCGCAGCGCAACTGCGCCAGGACTTCAAGAAGTCCCTGAACAACTTCCTGAAAGTCGCCTGGAACGACACCCACCGTGGCCTCTACCCCACCGAAGAAGGCCCGGGCCGCACCGACGCCTTTGGCCGTATCGCCAACGCCAGCTTCGGCGACGCCATTTCCCCCGACAACTACCGCATCGCCAACGCCCCGGTGGACTACCCGCAACTGTGGGACATCTGGACCTTCGACTGGGTGCAATGGAATGGCTCGGCCCAACAACCCATGGCCCGCAATATCGGCGAAGCCCTGGGCGTCGGCGCCACCCTGGACTTCTTCGACAACGCCGGCCAGCCGCTCCAGGGCGACGCGCGCTACGCCTCCAGCGTGCGGGTGCGCGACCTGAATACCATCGAAGAAACCCTGCAACGGCTCAAGCCACCCACCTGGCCCGAAGACCTGTTCGGCGCCATCGACAAACCGCTGGCCGCCCAGGGTCGCGAACTGTTCGCGGAAAACTGCGCCGGCTGCCACGTGCCAGCGGTGTCCCAGGTCGATGGCCGCCCGGTGCGACAATTGAAAATGCTCCCGGTGGAAGTCATCGGCACCGACCCCGCTACTGCCAACAATATCGCTGACCACCGCTTCGACCTCAGCGCCCTGCAATGGGACCCGGCGGAGTTGGCGAAAATGAACGTCGAACTGCACCCCACGCCCACCGAGCCGCTGGACCTGCGCAGCCTCTCTTCAGCCAAAGGCCTGGCCTACATCACCGCCTTTGTCGAAGACCACGCCTACCGTGCCGCCGGTGTGACACCTGCCGAACGCCCGCGCCTGGACGGCTTCGGCCTGCCGATCGGCGTACGCGAATTGCGTGCCTACAAGGCACGGCCCCTGGCCGGGGTGTGGGCGACACCGCCGTTCCTGCACAACGGCTCGGTGCCGACGATCTACCAATTGCTCTCGCCTCAGGACGAGCGCAGCCCGACCTTCTATAAAGGCACCTTCGAATACGACCCGCGCCACCTGGGCTATCAAACCGCCGCGTTCCCCAACGCGTTCCTGTTCGATACGCGCATCACCGGCAACCACAACAGCGGCCACGAATTCCGTGCCGGGCAGCGTGGCAACGGGGTGATTGGCCGAGGCTTGCTGCCCCAGGAACGCTGGGCGCTGCTGGAATATTTGAAAGTGCTGGGCGGCCCGCTGGAACAGCAACTGCCCTGACCCAACCGACTTCGCAGAAAAGGATTTTTAAATGCTCGCTCGACTTTGGCTGCGCCTCGGCGCGTTTCTCGGCAAGACCCTGTTGTGGCTGGTGGGCCTGGGCCTGCTGGGCTGGTTGCTGTCCACCCTGTGGTTTGCCTGGCAGCACAGCGGCCCGGTATCGCCGGACGAACAGATCCCGCCGGGGGAAGCGGCCATGACCCAGGGCATCAT
>NZ_JACARK010000497.1:0-7145 GCF_013386655.1 Pseudomonas sp. K5002
ACGGGCCAGCCCCATCGCCTGGGCAAAATCCTCCTGGCGCTCCAGCACCCGGATCAGCCGCGCCCGTGCGCCGGGATAGGTGCAGCCCCGGTAGATAGCTTCCGCCAGGGCCAACTCGGCGCTGCGCTCACAATACTGGCCCACCTGGAACAACAGCTTGGCCCGACGTTTCTCCAGCCAGGGGTTGTCGGTGTGCAAGGTAGCGATTTGTTCCAGCACGCCATCGAGTGCCTCGCCCGCTTCAAAGGCCTGCTGGCACTGATGCAGGAACAGGAAGCCGTGCACATCGTCACGGCTGCGCAAACCGCGGGATTCGGCGCAGAATTCGACTTTCTCGTAGGTAAAGATGCCCAGGTCCGCCAGCACAAATTCCGACCAGTCCTGATAGAGATTACCGAAGAACATCAGGCGCAGGCGGTCGCACAGTTCCATCACGGTGAGGCTGTAAAGCTGATCGGCCAGGTCCGGGCACCAGTGCTGGAAGTGACGCAGTTCACAAAACTGCATTGACAGCGTTTCCAGCCAGTCAGCCTTCCTGGCCTTGGGTTGCTCGATCCAGGGTTTGAACGCCGCCAGGATTTCCGCTTTCTGCAACAGGCCGAACAGCTCGCCGAACGACAACAGGCATTGGTCCGTCACCCAACCCTGTTCCAGCAAAGGCACGACCGCCTCGTGCACCGCGCCGATCTCGACATAGTTGAGCTTGCCCGCCCGGAAATGCGCGCCCTTGCGCATCACCATGCGTACCAGTAACGCCTGGGATGCCTGCGGCAAGCTGTCAAATTGCTGAATGAAATGCTCTTCGTCCGGGGCCAGCAAATCGGCATAACGCTGCCCCAGCCAGGCGAGCACTTGGCGGAAGTTATGCAGGTAATAGAGCGGATCTTCTAGGGGATTGGACATGTCAGGCACTGGATCAACCACTGTTTATGCATACAGAGTGCCGTCCCTGACCGACTGTTGCAATCAGTAATAGATCAAAGGCACACGCAACTTTTTGCGTAATAATGATCAGATGGCTGTCAGCCACATTAAATGAGTCTCCCCCGACCGCTCAGGTGCGGGGTTTTCGAAGGATCAGGGTAAGGGTTATGAGCATGAAGAATTTGGGTCTGGCGGTGGGTATGTTCACGTTGCTGGTATTGGCCGGTTGCTCCACGCAGACGGTGGTGACGTTGCAGAACGGCACTCAATACCTGACCAAGGACGTGCCCAACGCGAAAACGGCCGATGGCTTCTACGAATTCACCGACATCGCCGGCAAGCATATTCGCGTCAAGGCCGATGACGTCGCGACCGTGATGAAGGAGAAATAAAAAGTGGGAGCCCGTCGGCTCCCACTTTTCTTTGCAATGCACGCCCCTGTGGGAGCCGGGCAATGATCGTTCCCACGTTCTACGTGGGAATGCATCCCGTGACGCTCCGCGTCACCACTGCGCAAGACATGAACCGTGGGTTGGCCGTTGGACGCAGAGCTTCCGGGGCGGCGTTCCCACGCAGAGCGTGGGAACGATCAATCCGTGGCGCTACTTAGCCGATGGAAACCCCATCGCCCCAAACCCCGGCGAGCCCAACGCCAACCAGCGTCACCGAGTCCGCGCCAAAGCTCAGCACGGTATCGCCCCCCACCACCTTGGCGTGGTCACGCCAGTCCGCACTGCCCTCCACGTCCCGGAACACCAGCTTGTCGGTCGGCTGATAACCAATCACCCGGTCCTGCCCAAACTGCCCGCCGAACAGAAAGGTGTTATGCCCGCTGTTGTCGCGGATCGTGTCATTGCCCTTGCCGCCCTCGATGAAATCCACACCCTTGCCACCCTGGATCAAGTCATCGCCATCACTGCCGATGATGAACGTGTTGCCCTTGTGCGGCTCGGCATTGCGGTTGAGGTCCTGCACCCAGGTATTGGCCCGGGCCGGGTCCGACAGGTTGGCCACGATAATCGTCGAGTCCCGGCTGGTCAGGTCGTAGAACTGCGAGTCCAGGACCCGCGTCATGCCATCCCCATACCCGGTGGGCAAATGAGAAAGCCAGGTGGGAACATTGACGATGGAAAACGGCAGGACATTCCACAGCGTCGACGCGTAGTGATCGTTGAAGCTGACGATATTGTCCGTGGTCGACTCATGGGGCTTGTCGTGCACGCCCAGTGACGAGAAGTTGAACGACGAGCCGTCCAGCGCGCGAAACACCGGGTCGTTTTCATAACCGATATTCAGCACCTTGTCGCCGGCACTCTGGGTTGGCGAGGCATAAGCCACATAGTTGGAGTCCTTGTAGAACCCCGACCATTTATTGCCGCTCAGGTCGGCCATGCTGTTGACCGCCAGGCCACCCAGGCTATGACCGCTGACCACCACGTCCTTGCCCGTCAGGCCATGACTGCCGGCATACGCCGCGACATCCTTGAGCAAGGTGCCAAAGGCTTCGCCGGCGTAGTTTTTCGCGTAGTCCTTGGGCCCCAGCGCCGCCAGCAGGTCACTGACCAAATCGCCGATGGAGTCGCTGATCAAGGTTTCCCGAGGCCCCGAAGTCCCGCGAAAACCAATGCCGATTTCCAGCAGCTTGCCGTCGCCATCGTACTTGCCCAGCACTTCCACCTGCGCGGTGGTGTAGCCGGGCTTTTCACCGAAGAACGTGCCCCGGGCGTCCACCTTGCCGCCGTAGCCCAGGGTACTGGCGCTGATGGGCGTCCAGCCGGCCTTGTTGACCGCCTCGAGGGCGGCTTTTTCCGAATCCGGGTTCCAGGGAATGCCCGGAATCACCCCCTGTGAATCGGTGCTGCCCAGCAGCGCCCCCACCAGAGTGGCGGGCAGCCCCAGGCCAAAACCGTTGTGCTGGTAACCCACGGCAAAGCCGTTGTCCAGATTGTGATAGGAGTACAGCGTGATCGCCATGGCATCGGCGAACAACGCTTTGGAGCCCTCGGTGCCGAGGTTTTTATAGTCGAAAACACCCATGGTATTGCCTCTCTTTTGTTGGAATTGTCGAGAAAGCCGAATCTGCACAAATGGACGATTGGAACCGGATCAATGTGGGAGCGGGCTTGCTCGCGAGGGCGGTGTGCCAGTCGGTGGGTGGGTTGACTGATCCACCGCTTTCGCGAGCAAGCCCGCTCCCACATTTCGAACCGCAGTGTTTAGAAAGCCCAGTCCAGGCTCAAACCCACCCCATGGACTTTCTCCTTGCTGGCCAGCAGGCCGTTGTAATCCAGATTCACCTTCGCCTCCTTGCTCAACGCCAGGCTGACCCGCGCCCCCACCAATGCCGCATCACGCACCATCGACGAACTCTCCACAGTGAACGAAGGGCCGCCCGAGGCAAACGCCAGGTGCCGCTCGGAATCGACGCTGCTCAGGTTGTGCTGCCAACCCAGGGTGCCGGAAAGCTCCAGTTGCTGATGGTCATTGATATTCAAGGTTTTCAGCGCTCGAGCACCCAGGGTACTCAACACCACATCGCGGCTGTCTTCCCGGCCCTTCAAGGCCGCCGCATCACCCTTTTCGGTAAACCCATCGGCATCCAGATGCACGTACGCCAGGTTGGCGAACGGTTCTAGGGCCAGGGGTTGCAGGTTCAGGCGATACGCCGCCTCGGTAAACACCTGGGTACTGCGGGCATCCACCTTGGCTTTCTGCTTGCCGGCGACTTCACCGTATTGCAGCTCGCGCTTCACATCGGCGCGGTGCCAGCTGTAGGTCGCACCACCGCTCAAGCGCAAGGCACCGATTTCATGCCCGGCATACGCACCCAGGTGATAGCTGTCCACCGATGCCCGGGAATGGGTGTCGCTGCCCATGTTCAGCGATGTATCGCTGTACCCCGCCACCAGGCCTACACGGGTGTCTTCATCCAACGCGCCGTCCACACCCGCCAGCATGCCGCCGATGGACGTGGTGTAGCCCGCCGTATCGCTGCCGCTGTTGGTCTTGCCCCAGGCGCCCAACGCCTTGACCCAGACGTTGCCACGGCTGTCGACGGTCTGGCTCGATGCGCCCATTTGCCCTTGCTGCAAACGCTCGCCCACGGCTTCACGCAGGTAGCGGTTGTCATTCACCAACGCGGTTTCCAGCGCCGGGTAGATTTCCCCGGACAGCTGCTGGAATGCACCCTGGGCCGAAGCCGCATTCGGCGCCAGCAACAGGCTTTCGTACACGGCGTTGCCCGCGCCCAACTGCTCGGCAGCAGCGGCCACCGAACGTTGGTTCGGGGTGGCGGCCACACTGGCAAAGGTGTTGGCATTGCGCCCCACATCCAGCTGCACGCCGTTGGCGGCGTAGTTCAGGGTACCGCCGATAAACAGATAGTTGGGCAGCACCGAACCGAAGCTGCCGGTAATCCCGCCCGCAGCCTGCAGGATGTTGTATTGGCGACCGATCAGGCTTTCGGCCTGGGTCTGGGTCAGCAGCGTCGGGCTGTTTTCCAGGGCCAGGGTCACCGTGCCGCCGCTGAGGGTGGCCTTGCCACCGGCGACGATGCGATCACTGTTGGTGGCCGACAACTCCACCGCATAGGTAGAGCCCGCCGCGAAGTTCACATCCCCGGCCACGTTCAGGGTGCCGATGGAGTTGCCCGGCGCCACGGTACCGCCGCTGTTCGCTGTCAGCGAACCAATGCGCCCGGAACCGCCCACTACGCCGCTGCTGCTGACGGTAACGTCGGAGGTGATCGAGCCATTGATCGCCAGCAACCCTTGGTTGACCAGGGTCGGGCCGCTGTAGGTGTTGGTGCCGGTCAGTACCAGCGCGCCAATGCCCTGCTTGGTCAGGCCGCCATGCCCGGAGATATCGTTGCTCCACACATCCAGCCCGCAATGCACATCGGTGCACGTGCGCTGGGTCGGTTTGCCGGCATCCACCACGGCGCCAATCCCTGGCAGGTCCGCGACAAACTGGCCGGAGCCGTAGGCGCCGTCGATACGAAACTCCGCCGGGATATCCTCAGCCGTCACAAACATCCCCGGGCCGTTGATGGCCTTGCCCAGGTTGATCATGCCCCAACCGTACAGCGAGTCGATGCCCGGTGCGCCGAGGTCGGTCGCGGTGGTTTTCAGCAGCGTGGATATCTGGTCGCCGCTCATGTACGGGAAGCGCTCCATCAACACCGCTGCACTGCCGGCCACATGCGGCGCGGCCATGGAGGTGCCGTTGAAATTGGCGTAGTCGGTGGTCAGGTTTTCCAGGGAGGTGCCGTTGATCACCGAGCTGTAGATCTTGGTGCCGGGCGCCGCGACGCAGAAGCTGGCGGCATACCCGCAGCGCGAGGAAAAGGTACTGATCACGTAAGGATCGGAACTGGCGGTGTCGGGATTCTGTTGCAAGGCCGCCACCGACAGCCAGTTGGGTGCAATCTCCGGCACGAAGTACGCCAGGCCCGAGATCGCATCCGGGTTGTTGCGGTTGTAGTCGTTGCCGGCGGCAAAGATCGTCAGCACGCCGCTGCGGGCCGCATCAATGGCGCCCTGATAAGCGCCACCTGCGATCGTCCCAAGGATCGGCCGAATGTTATTGAACTGCGCCTGGGCTTCATTGACCGTGAAGTTGGGGAATGCCGGATCTCGGCCGCCCTTGGCGTACTGGTCACCGATGCCGATGCCCCAGCTGTTGTTGATAATGCGTGCGCCGCTGGCCACCAGCGCGTCCCAACCGGCTTTGTAGACCGCACCGTCGTTGCCCAGGATGATCCCGTCTTCGGGGCCCGGGTCACCGTTTTCGGCGCTGATGATCTGCGCATCGAACGCCACGCCGTGCATTGGCCCGCCGTCGCGGTTACCCGCAGCGATCCCGCCTACGTGGGTGCCGTGATTGCCGAGCTTGCCGTTGGAACCCAGGGAAGGCGTGCCGTCGTAGCGAAACGCGTCCCCGGCTTTCACCGGGATGTACGGGTCGGTGTATTGGCGAATGCCTTCGGTCACGAGCGTGACCACTTTGCCGGGGCTGGCGAATTCCGGATGCTGGGCATACACCGGCTGGTCGAAGATCCCCAGCTTCACGCCCTTGCCGGTGTAGCCGGCGGCGTAGGCGGCGTCTGCATGCACGGCGCCCAGGCCCCAGTCGGCCTTGAATTCATTACTGCGCCAACTGGCAGCATCTCCCAGTTTTCCGGTTTCCACGTAGGGTGCGGCCTGGGCGGTACCCAGGCTGGCCAGGCAACACAGCAACGCGCCGTATGGCACGCAGCTCAGGGCCTTGAGCGGGTAGCCCGGGCCTGTTGGGATGGCGGATTGAAACCCTCGTTTTGTTTTTTTCACGGTGACCTTCCTTAGTTTTTATTGCACTTGTATAAATCACGTTTCTCCCAAGCGTCGCCGACCCCATGTGGGAGCGGGCTTGCTCGCGAATGCGGTGGCTCAGTNNCCCGCTCCCACAGTTGACCTCTTTCGACCTCAGGATCTTGCTCAGAACTGCCAGTTCAGGCTCAACCCCACACCCTGGATTTTTTCCCGGCCAGCCAATTGGCCGGTGTAGTCGAGGTTGACCCGTGTGCTTTTGCTCAACGCCAGGCTCGCCTGCACGCCCACCAATGCCGCGTCGCGCATCAACGGCGAGCTTTGCACCGCAAACGACGGCCCTCCGGCGACAAACGCCAGGTGCTCTTCGGATTCAACGGCACTCAGGCTGTGCTGCCAGCCCAGCGAGCCGGAAACGTCCAGTTGCTGGCGGTCGTTGAGAGGGAAGGTTTTTGCCGCCCGCAGGCCCAGGGTGCTCAGCACTGCATCGCGGCTATCGCTGCCACGCTCCAGCGCGGCGGCGTCGCCTTTCTCGTGAAAGCGCTCGTTGTCCAGATGCACGTAAGCCAGGTTGGCGAACGGCTCCAGCGCCACCGAGGACACGTTCAAACGGTAGGCCGCTTCGGTAAATACCTGGGCACTGCGCGCATCCAGCTTGGTCTTCTGCTTGCCGCTGACTTCGCCGTACTGCAAGTCGCGTTTCACGTCGCCGCGATGCCAGCTGTAGGCACCGCCGACGCTCAAGCGCCAATTGCCCAGCTCATGCCCGGCGTAGGCGCCGAGGTGGTAGCTGTCGATGGACGCCGATGAATGCGTGCCGCTGCCCATGTTCAGCGAGCTGTCGCTGTAACCGGCCACGAGACCGGCACGGGTCTGCTCGTCCAGCGCGCCGTCGACACCGGCCAGCATGCCGCC
>NZ_JACARK010000498.1:0-605 GCF_013386655.1 Pseudomonas sp. K5002
GCCGAACTGCCGCTGCGTACCGTCCTGCGGGAACATCGCAGCGCGCTGCTGCCGGCGATGATCCTCACCTGCGTGCTCACCTCGGCCGTCGTCGTACTGGTGGTGATCACCCCGACCATGATGCAGAAAACCTTCGGCATGAGCCCCAGCCACACCTTCGCCCTGAGCGCGTTGGGCATCGTGTTCCTGAATATCGGTTGCGTGTTGGCCGGGCTCCTGGTGGACCGCATCGGCGCCTGGCGTGCGGTGTTGGTCTATAGCCTGCTGCTGCCGGTGGGGATTGCCGTGCTCTATGCGAGCCTGATTGCCGGTGGCGTGTGGCTGGGCGCAGCGTATGCCATTGCCGGCTTGAGTTGCGGGGTGGTGGGCGCGGTGCCGTCGGTGATGGTCAACCTGTTCCCGGCGCAGGTGCGGGTGTCGGGGATTTCCTTCACCTACAACATTGCCTATGCGCTGTGGGCGAGTACCACGCCGCTGATGTTGATCGCGTTGATGCCGACCAGCCCGTGGATCTGCGTGGGGTATTGCGTGGCGATGGGCGCGGTGGGCGCAGTGAGTGCGGCGCATTTTGGCAAGCGCCAACCTACCTGATCGTTCCCACGCTC
>NZ_JACARK010000498.1:619-908 GCF_013386655.1 Pseudomonas sp. K5002
GTGACGCGGAGCGTCACGGGATGCATTCCCACGCGGAGCGTGGGAACGATCATTACGTCAGGAAGTGCCACATCAGCAATGTGCCCACCAGGCCCACCACCGACACAATGGTCTGCAACACCGACCACACCCAGATCGTCTGCTTCAGTTGCAAGCCGAAGTATTCGCGCACCATCCAGAAGCCGGCATCGTTGACGTGGCAGAAGAACACCGAGCCGGCACCAATCGCCAGGGCGACCAGTGAGCTTTGCGTCGCCGCCAATCCCGCCATCATCGGCGCGAGGATGCC
>NZ_JACARK010000005.1:0-13225 GCF_013386655.1 Pseudomonas sp. K5002
GGTACTCGCCGGTCAGCAGCGATTCGTCGATGCTCGACTGGCCGTCGAGGATGATGCCGTCTGCCGGCAGCACCGCCCCCGGATGCACCAGTACCCGGTCGCCCAGGGCCAGTTCGCTGAGCAGGATCCGTTCACTTTGCCCGTCGGCACTCATGCGCAGGCACGAGGCTGGCAACAGGTTGACCAACTGCGCAGTGGCTGCCGCCGTGCGTTCCCGGGCGCGACGCTCCAGGTAACGCCCGGCCAGCAGGAACAGGGCAAACATGCCGACTGCATCGAAATACAGTTCGCCGGTGCCGGTGATGGCGGTCCAGATTCCGGCCAGGTAGGCACCGCCAATGGCCAGGGACACCGAAACATCCATGGTCAGGTGGCGGGTGCGCAGGTCGCGCATCGCCCCCTTGAAAAACGGCGCGCAGCTGTAGAACACGATGGGCGTTGTCAGAAACATCGCGACCCAGCGCAGGATCACGTGCAGCTCCGGGCTCAGGTCGATATTGAATTCCGGCCAGGTGGCCATCGTCGCCATCATCGCCTGGAACCACAGCAGCCCGGCCACCCCCAGTTGACGCAGGGCCCGGCGGTTTTCGCTGGCCAGTTGTTCAGCGGCACGGTCGGCTTGATACGGGTGGGCGGCGTAGCCGATGTAGCGCAACTCGCCGAGCAGTTGGCTCAGGGGCAATTGCCCGTCGGCCCAGCGCACGTGCAGGCGGTGGTTGGACAGGTTCAGGCGTGCCTCGGCCACGGCGGGCAGGCTGCGCAGGTGTTTTTCGATCAGCCAGCCACAGGCGGCGCAACTGATGCCTTCCATCAACAGTGTGGCTTGCGACAGGTCACCGTCGTGGCGCACGAAAGGCTTTTGCACATCGGCACGGTCATACAGCGCCAGCTCGTCCACCAGTTGCACCGGCAGCGCCTCGGGGTTGGCCGAGGCTTCGCTGCGGTGCTGGTAATAGCTTTCCAGGCCACCGGCGACAATCGCCTCGGCCACCGCCGGGCAGCCCGGGCAGCACAGCTCGCGGGGCTCGCCGAGGATCACGGCAGTGAACCGGCTGCCGGGCGGCACGGGCAGGGCGCAGTGGTAGCAGGGGATCGGGGTGGTCATGGCTCAGTTCCGATGATCGTTCCCACGCTCTGCGTGGGAACGCTTCGCTGGACGCTCCGCGTCCGCTCTTGTGACGCGGAGCGTCACGGGATGCATTCCCACGCAGAGCGTGGGAACGATCAAACAGGTGACGCTCTATTTTTTCAGGTCTTCAGCACCCTGCAGCGGCTCGTCGCCCAGCAGCAAGTCCTTGTCATGGCTGACCTGTTCTTCTTCAAACATACGCCAGGTCCGGTCGCCTTCCACCCCCAGCAGCTCGACGAAGCGGCGGCCTTCGACCTTGTCGGTCACCTGGCCGATGTAGCGGCCGGGTTCGCTGTCGCTGCGGGTCAGGATGATCTTGCGATCCTTCTCCGGCTGGGTCGGCGAAATCAGGTTCAGCTCCAGGGTGCCGGGCCCGCTGTTGCCGGTCAGGTGCAATTCGACTTCGCCGGTCAACTCGTCCAGGTGCACCTTGGCCCGCAGTTGCAGAGTCTGGGCCAGCAGTTCGCGGTCCAGGGAACGGTTGATGCCTTTGCCGGCCTCGTAATAGTTGTCGTTGACCAGGTTGTCGGGGTTGTTCACCGCGATGGTCACCATGGACAAGGTCAACGTCACCGAGCAGGTCAGGATCCCAATGATGATCCAGGGCCAGAGGTGCTTGTACCAGGGGCTTGCGGCAGTAGCTGCGGGCATTGTTCGGCTCTCTATTAACGGACTTGTGGGCCGATGAATCGGCTCTTGGCTTCAATGTGGACGCTGTCGTCATCGGCATCCCTGAGGATGAATTTCACCTCGTTGGTGCTCGACGGCAGTTGCTCCGGTGCGCTCGACAACTCCACCGGCATGCTGAAGATTTCTCCGGCCGCTACCTTGATCTCGCGCCGGCCTTGCAGCTTGAGGTCTGGCAGGCCTGCGGCGTCAAGCACGTAGGTGTGGTCGCGCTGGTCCTTGTTCATGATCTTCAGGCTGTAGACGTTTTCGATCCGGCCCTCGGCGTTTTCGCGGTACAGCACGCGGTCCTTGCTGACGTCGAAACCCACCAGCGAGCGCACGAAGAAGGCGGCCACCAACAGGCTGATCATCGCCAGCAGCACCAGGGCATAACCGATCAGGCGCGGGCGCAGCTTATGGGTTTTCTGCCCGGACAGGTTGTGCTCGGTGGTGTAGCTGATCAGCCCGCGCGGGTATTCCATCTTGTCCATGATGTTGTCGCAGGCGTCGATGCAGGCCGCGCAGCCGATGCATTCAATCTGCAGGCCGTCACGGATGTCGATGCCGGTAGGGCACACCTGCACGCACATCGTGCAATCGATGCAGTCCCCCAAGCCCTGGGCCTTGTAGTCGATACCTTTTTTGCGCGGCCCACGGACTTCGCCACGGCGCGGGTCGTAGGAAACGATCATCGTGTCCTTGTCGAACATCACGCTCTGGAAACGCGCATACGGGCACATGTAGATGCACACCTGCTCGCGCAGCCAGCCGGCGTTGCCGTAGGTGGCGAGGGTGAAGAAGCCGACCCAGAAATACGACCAGCCATCCGCCTGGCCGGTGAAGAAATCGAACACCAGTTCACGGATCGGCGAGAAGTAGCCGACAAAGGTCATGCCGGTGACGAAGCCGATGATCAGCCACAGGCTGTGCTTGCCGAACTTGCGCAGGAACTTGTTGGCGCTCATCGGCGCCTTGTCCAGCTTGATGCGTTGGTTGCGGTCGCCTTCGGTGACCTTTTCGCACCACATGAAGATCCAGGTCCACACGCTTTGCGGGCAGGTGTAGCCGCACCAGACGCGGCCGGCATACACGGTGATGAAGAACAGGCCAAACGCCGCCACGATCAGGATGCCCGACAGCAGGATGAAATCCTGGGGCCAGAAAGTTGCGCCAAAAATGAAGAATTTACGTTCCGGCAGGTTCCACCAGACTGCCTGGTGGCCACCCCAGTTCAGCCACACGGTGCCGAAGTAGAGCAGGAACAAACCGGCACCCCCGAGCATCCGCAGATTGCGGAACAAGCCGGTGAAGGCACGGGTGTAGATTTTCTCCCGCGATGCGTAGAGATCGACGGTGTTATTCGAATTTTTGGCAGGCGGAGTAACGTCATGTACCGGAATCTGGTTGCTCATCATTGCATCCCACGGCAGTGGAGATTTGCCTCGGCCAGTACGTGCCAGCCGGGGTCAAAATAGGGGTGTTGCAGTGGCCTAATGATACGCCCCTGATACCCTTCGACGGGTGCGACCTTTGGTCGCGTTGGGGGAAATCAATTGATGGTGTACGTGATCTGGGTCAATTGACTTGTGAAGTATGGACGGTTTTTTTAGCCTTACCGGTCATTCGTCCCATGGATTGATCAGCGCGACGCCGCTGGATTGAAAGTCGCCAGTGTTGCGCGTGACCACTGTCAGCCCATGAACCAGCGCGGTTGCAGCGATCAGCGCGTCACTTTCGTTGGCTTGGTCTGGCACATGCAAGCTGGCACAGCGCAGGGCAACTGCTGCATCAATCGGCAGGATTCTGGCATCAAACGCCGGTATGACATGGCGCTTGAGCCATGTGCGCAAAACCTTCCCCTGGGCGGGATCACGCCGCTCCATTCGCAGGACTCCTGTTTCCAGTTCCTTCAAGGTAATGGCTGAAATATACATCCGTGGCGCGATGACACTTTTGGCCCAGGCGACGACCTTGGCATCGGCCTGGGGTTTGCGCAGTTCAGAGATGACGTTGGTGTCGAGTAGATACATCAAGTGAAGTCCACGGGTCGATGAGTGATCACGGCGCGTTCGGTTTCGAACTCGATATCTGCCGCTTCTGGCATCACCAACAGGTCAACGATGTCGGCATTGAGGCCTGTCAGTTTTTGGTAGTCCTCAATGCTTAGCAGTACATGGGCAGGCTTGCCCCGGTCAGTGATAAAAACCGGGCCTTGGCGGGCGGCTTTTTTGGCTCCGCTTGTGTCTTGATTGAATTCACGGCTGGAAATGGTGGTGATAGTCATGGGGGCTAACCTCCGTATGGAGTACGAATGTAGTCACGTTACTACCTGCGGTTTTCTTGATCAATCTCAAATGTAGATGCGTTGCTGGTGGTGACGACTTTTTCGACTTGAAAACAAAACGGCCCCGCCAATCTCCACTGGCGGGGCCGTTTTTTTCATCGCTTTTCCTCACACGGCGTCTGGCGGCTTGTTCCCATGGGACAGTCCGAAACATACGCCGCCAGCAAGTGCACCTTGCCGTTTCCCTTGCGACTTCCTGGTGGTGAGTAAGTAAATCAGGAGAGGTCTACGGGCCGGTGTGGTGGCGTTTTTATAACTGCTTTTTGCGCTGTTAAATAACCTACAACGATTGGTTAGGAAGCTGACGCTTCTGCGATAACAGTTCTTAGGCCCAAACGAGCCTTTGTTTACACAGAATGAAACGTTTGTTGTAGGAACGCTGATCGCGTTATTGCCACGCAGGAAATGCCGACGTTGAGATCAAGTCTGGATCAGTGTTCGGCAATGTTTTGTAGCAGCGCGCAGCGTTACCACGATGAAACCTTTGATGAGCAATTGTTGAACGTTATGCCTAGGTCTCTTGCGCGCCGATAAATTTATTTTGTTTTGACGTTATTCAAATCGAGGAAACCAATGACCATTCAACGTGCTAATGACACGCATAATGTTGGAGCCGTTCCACCATCGGCTTCGACGCTGCCAGTATCCTCTGGCATCAGCGTAGAGCAATTCAGTAGTTGGAATGATTATCGGGTGGCCGACCGTCTACTCAGAAACTTTGATAAGTATGCCGACCCTGCGCAACCAGACTACATCACCCGCGACTCTCTACGACAGGTTGCGTATGCCTCTGCGCAGAGTGGCTACAGCAGTGACGACATGAATTTTGCCCGTTCGCTGCTGGAAAATCCTGTACTCATGGAGAAACTCGATGGGTACGGAAAGCATAAGCACGATGGCAAAATCGATCGTGAAAGTATCATAACCGTGGGTCAGAATATGGGGTTTCCCCTGGCCACGATGAGTGATAAAGAACTGGCGCAAAAGCTCCTGAATGAATATGACACCTATTACCCGGAGCGCGGTTGGGGTGGAATTGATCGCAGGGAGGGTGTGACTTACGCTTCACTGAAGAACATCGCGGATGGGACGCGTCATGATCGCGGCCCAGATGAAGCGATGGTCGCGCGGGAAATCTTGAGTCGTCCTGAGTTAGTGGCACAGTTAGGACTGACGGATTGGTCTAAATCGGCTGATCGGGGGGCGATCAACGCTGCTATTAAAAGAATGGACCAAGTGCATGAAGAACGGTAACGCCTCGTCCTCGGGGTAAGTTGAGTTCCACCAATGCCCCATTACCAAAGCCCCGCGCAGCATTGGCTGCGCGGGGCTTTTTGGTTTTAATGCTTACTGCTCCTCAGCTGCCTTGTCTCCATGGGACAGGCTGTAAACATAGGCCGCCAGCAAGTGCACCTTGTCATTGCCCTGCAACTGCTCCTGCGCAGGCATCTGGCCTTGACGGCCATAACGGATGGTCTGCTGCAGTTGCGCGAAGCTCGAACCGTAGATGAACGCGCCAGGGTGGGTCAGGTCAGGCGCGCCCATGGCCGGTGTACCTTTACCGGCGGGACCGTGGCACGCCACGCAGTTGGCGGCGAAGAGTTTCTCGCCGTTGGCCACGTCTGCCTTCGCGCCTTCCGGCAATTTGCGGCCATCGAGGTTGGTCACCACAAAGCCGGCCACATCGGCCACGCCTTGCTCGCCAATGACTTCGGCCCACGCCGGCATCACCGCGTGGCGGCCCTTCATGATGGTTTCCTTGATGGTGGCCGGGTCGCCGCCCCAGCGCCAGTCGGCGTCGGTCAGGTTGGGGAAGCCGTAGGCACCCTTGGCGTCGGAACCGTGGCACACCGAGCAGTTGGAGGCGAACAGGCGGCCACCCATCTTCAAGGCTTGCGGGTCCTTGGCCACTTCTTCGATCGGCATGGCGGCGAACTTGGCGAAGATCGGCCCGAACCGGGCGT
The DNA here is from genome assembly GCF_013386655.1 of Pseudomonas sp. K5002. NCBI lineage: Bacteria > Pseudomonadati > Pseudomonadota > Gammaproteobacteria > Pseudomonadales > Pseudomonadaceae > Pseudomonas > Pseudomonas sp. K5002. The sequence continues at coordinate 6,107 of NZ_JACARK010000005.1, forward strand.
CTGACTTGGCCATTTCCTTTTCCCATTCGTGCACGCCGGTCCAGCCGGTCTGGCCATTGGCAAATGGGGTTTGCTTGTCGTTGTCGAGGTAGTTGTAGCCCGGCAGCAGGCCTTTCCAGTTGCCCAGGCCAGGGTACAGCGCCAGGTAACCGAGGGCGAAGATGATGGTGCCGACGAACAGCATGAACCACCATTTGGGCAGCGGGTTGTCGTACTCCTCGATGCCGTCGAACGAGTGGCCGACGGTTTCATCGGTTTGCTCGGCGCGCTGGCCCTTGCGGGTCGACAGCAGCAGCCAGGTCAGGGCGAAAATGGTACCCAGACTGAGGACTGTGACGTACAGACTCCAGAACGTAGTCATTCTTTGTTACTCCTAGACGCTTCCACGACGTGCTTGATGGCTTCGGGATCATCCGCGAAGGGCAGCAACGTCGCGTCTTCAAACTCCGACTTGCGCTTGGGGCTGAACACCCACAAGGCCAGGCCGATAAAGGCCACCATCACGACAACGGTGCCCAGGCCTCGAATCATCCCGATATCCATCCAGATCACCGTTTGCTTTTGATGATGGTGCCAAGGCCTTGCAAGTAGGCCACCAGTGCGTCCATTTCGGTCTTGCCCTTCACGGCCGCTGCCGCGCCGGCGATGTCTTCGTCGGTGTAGGGCACGCCCAGGGTGCGCAAGACTTCCATCTTCTTGGCGGTGTCCTTGCCGTCGAGTTTGTTTTCGACCAGGAACGGGTACGCCGGCATTTTCGATTCGGGCACCACGTTGCGCGGGTTGTACAAGTGCGCACGCTGCCAGTCATCGGAGTAACGACCGCCGACCCGGGCCAGGTCCGGGCCGGTACGCTTGGAACCCCACAGGAATGGGTGGTCCCACACGCTTTCACCGGCGACCGAGTAGTGGCCGTAGCGTTCGGTTTCGGCGCGGAACGGGCGGATCATCTGCGAGTGGCAGCCGACACAACCGTTGGCGATGTAGACGTCGCGGCCTTCCAGTTCAAGGGCGGTGCGCGGCTTCATGCCTTCCACCGGCTTGTTGGTCACGTCCTGGAAAAACAGCGGAACGATCTGGGTCAGGCCGCCGATACTCACGGCGATGACCATGAAGAAGGCCAGCAGGCCGATATTCTTCTCGACTACTTCATGCTTCATCAGTGAGCTCCCACAACGGCGATCTTGGTAGCGGCTTCGGCTTCTACAGGGTCGGAGGCACGCACGGTGCGCCACACGTTGTAGGCCATGAACAGCATGCCGCTGGCAAAGATCGCACCGCCCAGGGCGCGCACGATGTAACCCGGATGGCTGGCTTGCAGCCCTTCGACGAAGGAGTAGGTGAGGGTGCCGTCATCGTTGATTGCACGCCACATCAGGCCCTGGGTGATGCCGTTGACCCACATCGAGGCGATGTAGAGCACGGTACCGATGGTGGCCAGCCAGAAGTGGGTGTTGATCAGGCTGACGCTGTGCATCTGCGCACGGCCGAACAGTTTCGGGATCATGTGGTACAGCGCGCCGATGGAAATCATCGCTACCCAACCGAGGGCGCCGGCGTGTACGTGGCCGATGGTCCAGTCGGTGTAGTGGGACAGCGAGTTGACCGTCTTGATGGCCATCATCGGGCCTTCGAAGGTCGACATGCCGTAGAACGCCAGGGAGACCACGAGGAACCGCAGGATCGGGTCGGTGCGCAATTTATGCCAGGCGCCCGACAGGGTCATCATGCCGTTGATCATGCCGCCCCAGCTTGGCGCGAGCAGGATGATCGACATCGCCATGCCCAGGGACTGGGCCCAGTCCGGCAATGCGGTGTAGTGCAGGTGGTGCGGACCGGCCCAGATGTACAGGGTGATCAGGGCCCAGAAGTGCACGATGGACAGGCGATAGGAGTAGATCGGACGCTCGGCCTGTTTCGGCACGAAGTAGTACATCATCCCCAGGAAGCCGGTGGTGAGGAAGAAACCTACGGCGTTGTGGCCGTACCACCACTGGATCATTGCGTCCGTCGCACCGGCGTAGGCCGAGTAGGACTTGAAGAAGCTGACCGGCAAGGACGCATGGTTGACGATATGCAACATCGCCGTCACCAGGATAAATGCCCCGTAGAACCAGTTGCCGACATAGATGTGCTTGGTCTTGCGCTTGACGATGGTGCCGAAGAACACCACTGCGTAGGTCACCCAGACAATCGCCAGCAAAATGGCGATCGGCCATTCCAGCTCGGCGTATTCCTTGGTGGTGGTGTAGCCCAGCGGCAGGGTGACGATCGCGCCCACGATGACCGCTTGCCAACCCCAGAAGGTAAAGGCCGCCAGTGCATCGGAAATCAGTCGCGTTTGGCAGGTTCGCTGCACGACGTAGTAAGAAGTGGCAAACAGTGCACATCCACCGAAGGCGAAAATCACCAGGTTGGTGTGCAACGGGCGCAGGCGTCCAAATGTCGTCCATGGCAGGCCAAAATTCAACTCTGGCCAAACCAGTTGCGAGGCAATGAAAACGCCGAGCCCCATGCCAAGGATCCCCCAGACCACCGTCATGATGGCGAACTGGCGGACTACCTTATAGTTATAAGCAGTCGGACTGATTGCTGTGCTCATTCTAAGGTTCCACGGTTTAGTTTTTTTATAGGGTAAAAAACGGTCGCAAGTATGGAGAAAGCAAGATTCCATTGCAACGCAAGGTGACCTGCGTCAATGCGTTCCAAACCAGATTCTGCGCCCTTTCCATGTTTGGCGTAAGGACAAAATTCAGGGTTAAAAGCTGACGACTTGGACAGGATTTTAAACGGGTCGAAGGTACTTGTAACTGAGTGTGTGTAAACAAGCAGCTCGGGTGACGAATGGCCAGTGGCACGACAGCCGGTAAGTACCAGCCTTTGCGCCTGTCATCGAGCAGAAATGTTTCAACCCATCGAGTGCAAGTCGGCCGTCGACCGGCCAATGCCAGTCCACTGTGCAAACAAGCGTAGACCCGAATGGCAGGAGGGGAAAGTCAGCGATCGGAAGGGTGCGACAATGGGTCGCAAAAAAGCCGCGCCTGAATCAGGCGCGGCTTTTGGGTGGTGCAGGATTACTCGGGTTGGCTGTCAGGCGTTGCGCCATCAGCATTGTGGGACAGGCTGTAAACATAGGCGGCCAGCAGGTGCACCTTGTCATTGCCTTGCAGTACTTCCTGCGCAGGCATCTGGCCCTGGCGGCCGTGGCGAATGGTCTGCTGCAACTGCGCCAGGCTGGTGCCGTAGATAAAGCCACCTGGCTGCGTCAGGTTCGGCGCGCCCATGGCTTCCACGCCATGGCCTTCCGGCCCGTGGCAGGCGACACAGGTGGTGCTGAATGCCACTTGGCCCGCGGCGACATCCGCGGTGCTGTCCGCCGGCAGCGGCAGGCCTGCCAATTCATGGCGCACATAGGCTGCGACGTTCTTCACACCGTCCTCACCCAGCACTTCACCCCAGGCCGGCATCGCGGCATGACGGCCATTCATGATGGTCATCTTGATTGCATCCGCCGAACCGCCCCAGCGCCAGATGTTGTCTGCCAGGTTCGGGAAGCCGTAGGCGCCCTTGGCGTCCGAGCCATGGCACACCGCGCAGTTGGAGGCGAACAGGCGGCCGCCCATTTTCAGCGCCTGCGGGTCCTTGGCAACTTCTTCCACCGGCATGGCCGCGAATTTGGCGAAGATCGGTCCGAATTTGGCGTCGGCCTTGGCCATTTCCTTGTCCCATTCCTTGGTCTGGGTCCAGCCATCTTCATAGCCCGGCAACACGCCTTTCCAGTTGCCCAGGCCCGGGTAGAGGATCAGGTAGCCGACGGCAAACACCAGGGTGCCGGCGAACAGCATGAACCACCATTGTGGCAGCGGGTTGTCGTACTCCTCGATCCCGTCGAAGGCGTGGCCCATGGTCTGGTCCACGCTGCCCTTGGTCTCGCCCTTGCGGGTGCCGATCAACAGCCAGGTCAGGCCGATCAGGCTGCCGAGGGTCAGTACACAGATCCATGTACTCCAGAAGGTAGTCATGGCCGGTTGCTCCTTGTTGCAGGCTCTTCTTGAGCGTCGGGGGTTGGCGGTAGCGGTTCATCGGCAAACGGCAGCAGGCACGCCTCGGCGAACTCTGCGTTGCGCCGGGAGTTGAACACCCACAGCGACAGGCCGATGAAGGCGATGGCCACGACCAGCGTGCCAAGGCCGCGGATGGTTCCAGCATCGAATTCAAATCCCATGGCTCACCTCTTGCTCTTGATGGCAGTGCCGAGCACTTGCAGGTACGAAACCAGCGCGTCCATCTCGGTCTTGCCCTTGAGGGAGGCCACGGCACCGGCGATGTCGTCGTCGGTGTACGGCACGCCGAGGGTGCGCATCACCTTGAGCTTGGTCTCGGTGTGGCTGCTGTCGACCGGGGCGGTGACCAGCCATGGGTACGCCGGCATCTTCGATTCCGGTACCACGTTGCGCGGGTTGTACAAGTGCGCGCGGTGCCAGTCGTCCGAGTAGCGCGCGCCGACGCGGGCCAGGTCCGGCCCGGTACGCTTGGAGCCCCACAGGAACGGGTGATCCCACACGCTTTCACCGGCCACCGAGTAGTGGCCATAACGCTCTGTTTCGGCGCGGAACGGGCGGATCATCTGCGAATGGCACTGTACGCAGCCTTCGCGGATATAGATGTCGCGGCCTTCCAGTTGCAGCGCGGTGTAGGGCTTCATGCCTTCCACCGGCTTGTTGGTCACATCCTGGAAGAACAGCGGCACAATCTGGGTCAGGCCACCGATGCTCACGGCGAGCACCATCAGCAGCATCAGCAGGCCGACGTTCTTTTCAATGGTTTCGTGTTTCATCATCGACTCCTCAGGCCATCTGCGCCGCAGCGGCGACTTCGGCGGGTTGTGCCGAACGCACGGTGCGCCAAGTGTTGTAAGCCATCAGGAACATGCCGCTGAGGAAGATCGCCCCGCCCACCAGTCGCACGATGAAGCCTGGGTGGCTGGCCACCAGGGTTTCGACGAAGGAGTAGGTCAAGGTGCCGTCTTCGTTGACCGCACGCCACATCAGGCCCTGGGCGATGCCGTTGACCCACATCGAGGCGATGTAGAGCACGGTGCCGATGGTGGCCAGCCAGAAGTGCGCGTTGATCAGGCCGAGGCTGTACATCTGCTCGCGACCGAAGATTTTCGGGATCATGTGATACAGCGCGCCGATGGAGATCATCGCTACCCAACCCAGCGCCCCGGCGTGTACGTGGCCGATGGTCCAGTCGGTGTAGTGGGAGAGGGCATTGACCGTCTTGATCGCCATCATCGGCCCTTCGAAGGTCGACATGCCGTAGAAGGCCAGGGAAACCACCAGGAATCGCAGGATCGGGTCGCTGCGCAACTTATGCCAGGCGCCCGACAGGGTCATCATCCCGTTGATCATCCCGCCCCAGCTCGGTGCCAGCAGTACCAGCGACATCACCATGCCCAGGGACTGTGCCCAGTCCGGCAGCGCGGTGTAGTGCAAGTGGTGCGGGCCGGCCCAGATGTACAGGGTGATCAGGGCCCAGAAGTGCACGATGGACAGGCGATAGGAATACACCGGGCGTTCGGCCTGTTTCGGCACGAAGTAGTACATCATCCCCAGGAAGCCGGCGGTGAGGAAAAAGCCTACCGCGTTATGCCCGTACCACCACTGCACCATGGCATCCGTCGCACCGCCGTACAGCGAGTAGGACTTGGTCAGGCTGACCGGGATTTCCAGGTTGTTGACGATATGCAGGATGGCCACGGTGATGATGAACGCACCGAAGAACCAGTTACCGACGTAGATGTGCTTGGTGTTGCGCTTCATCACCGTGCCGAAGAACACGATGGCATAGGCCACCCAGACGATGGTGATCAGGATGTCGATCGGCCATTCCAGCTCGGCGTATTCCTTGGAGCTGGTGTAGCCCAGCGGCAAGGTGATCGCGGCCAGCACAATCACCAGCTGCCAGCCCCAGAAGCAGAACTGCGCGATCTTTGGCGCGAACAATTGGGTCTGGCAGGTGCGTTGCACCGAGTAGAAGGAGCTGGCAAACAGCGCGCAACCGCCAAAGGCAAAGATCACCGCGTTGGTGTGCAGCGGGCGCAAGCGGCCGAAACTGGTCCAGGGCAAATTGAAGTTGAGTTCGGGCCATACCAACTGGGCAGCGAGAAAAACCCCGAGCCCCATGCCGACGATGCCCCACACCACCGTCATAATGGCGAATTGGCGGACCACCTTGTAGTTATAGGCGGTACTTAAAGTAGTGTTCATGGTTCCCCATCCACGGTTCAACCCAAGCAAGTGCGGCACTTGGGCTGGAGTTATAGGCAGACTAAAAAGCGAGGCAAGCATGGGCAAAGAGCACAAGGCCAGTATTGACGGGGATCAATGGGCGCAGTGTGTGCGGGAACGCGGCTGGTTGTGGGATGTCGCCACAGGGTCTATCGCGCGTACGCCCACGACGTTGATCCTGGCCCACGGCGCGGGTGCGCCGATGGACTCGGGCTTCATGAACGACATGGCTGCACGCCTTGCCGGGCATGGCGTGAACGTGTTGCGCTTCGAGTTTCCCTACATGGCCCAGCGCCGTGTGGACGGGGGCAAACGCCCACCCAATCCAGCCCCGAAACTGCTGGAATGCTGGCGTGAGGTGTATGCCGAGGTGCGACGTCATGTCGCTGGGAAACTGGCCGTTGGCGGCAAGTCCATGGGCGGGCGGATGGCCAGTTTACTGGCGGATGAACTGGGCGCGGATGCGCTGGTGTGCCTGGGTTATCCGTTTTATGCGGTGGGCAAGCCGGAGAAACCCCGGACCGAGCATCTGGCCGGGCTGAAGACGTCGACGTTGATTGTGCAGGGCGAGCGGGATGCGCTGGGCAATCGAGCGGCGGTGGAAGGGTACGTGTTGTCGCCGAGCATCGAGGTGATGTGGCTGGTGGCGGGGGATCATGATTTGAAGCCGTTGAAGGCTTCGGGGTTCAGTCATGAGCAGCATCTGGAGGCTGCGGCGGTGAAGGTGGCCGGGTTTCTCGGCGCCTGATAGGGCCCTTTCGCGAGCAAGCCCGCTCCCACATTTGAAATGCATTCCAAATGTGGGAGCGGGCTTGCTCGCGAAAGCGGT
>NZ_JACARK010000005.1:13271-13607 GCF_013386655.1 Pseudomonas sp. K5002
CGGCTGATCTCTTCCGCCACCGAGCTCTGCTCTTCGGTCGCCGCCGCAATCTGCGCCGTCATATCAGTGATGTGCGCCACCGCCTCGCTGATCCCGATCAGCGCCTGATCCGCTTCCATCACCCGTGCCACACCTTCTTCCGCCTGGCGATGCCCGGCGTCCATGGTTTGTACGGCCGCGCTGGCGGTCTGTTGCAGCTTGGCGATCAGCGCATGAATCTGCCCGGTGGACTCGCTGGTGCGCTGGGCCAGTTGCCGCACTTCGTCGGCCACCACCGCAAAGCCGCGACCCATCTCCCCGGCACGGGCCGCTTCGATGGCCGCGTTCAGTGCCAGC
>NZ_JACARK010000050.1:0-17168 GCF_013386655.1 Pseudomonas sp. K5002
TACCGGCTGACCGCGCCCTACTCCCGGCGCTGGGCACTGCTGAGCATCGCGGTGATGCTGCTCAGCAGTACCTTCATCAGCGAAACCCGCGCGGTGTCCCTCGACCAGATGCTGGCGGCAGTGGCCCTGACAGTCTTCTACCTGGGTTACGCCCACGACCACTTCGGCGCCGGCAAGCGCCTGCACTGGCTGTTTGCGCTGCTGATCGTGGGGTTCGCGATCCGTGGGCCGATCGGCCTGGTGATCCCCACCGGCATGCTGTGCAGCTATTACCTGATCAATCGGCAATGGCGCCAGCTCTTCAGTTTCGGCCTGCTGGCGTTGGCGTTACTGGCGGCGTGCGTGGGCCTGCTGCTGCTGCTGGCCAAGCTCAGTGGCGGTGAAACGTTCATGCAGGACGTGATCCGCATGCAGTTCCTGGGTCGCATGGACGGCACCGAAGGCTCCGGCAGCGCGCTGTATTACTTCAGCAGTTCGCTGGGCAACTACGCGCCGGCGTATCCGTTGGCAATACTCGCGCTGATTGCGATTGTCGCCGGTGGCCGCGAGGACAAGGGCCCGGCGCTGAAACTGGTGCTGTACTGCCTCGCCGCCGGCTTGATCGTGATGATCGGCTTGTCGGTGCCCCAGGCGAAAAAAGCGCGCTATGTGCTGCCGATGCTGCCCCTGGCAGCAATCATCGCCGCGTACCCGTTCCAGGTGTCGCGAGGCAGACTGTTCGCCGGGCTGCGCTGGCTGATGCTGGGGTTGTGGACGATCATTCCGGGGCTGCTGATCGCAGGCTTGTTCGTGGCGCGTCATCGCTTCCCCGAGCAGATTGGCAGCCTCAATCCGGTGTTCGGGATCCTGATCGCGATCCAGGTGCTGGCACTGGGCTTGCTGTTCAACCGGCGGCTTCGCTACGTGGGCCCGGCCTTCGCCGCGGTATTGGCGGTGTGGCTGGCGTATATCGTGATGGTCGAGCCGCTGGAGCGCCGGTTGTATGACACGCGCACCTTTACCCTCCAGGCCCATGCGCTGACCCAGCAACAACCGGCGCCGCTGGTATTGCACGCACTGGGCAAGGACGCAAAAGCCATCAAGTTCATGGTCAACCTCGATTGCGACCGGGTGCCGTTGTTTACCCAGTTGCCTGCCGACCTGGCGCCGATCCAGGCTCCTGCATGGCTGATCATGAGCCAGTCGGACTATGAAGCGTTGAGCGACCCGCGTTTTCGTTCACTGCAGCCGGTACTGACCGGCCAGTTCGACAAGAACCCCTACGTACTGCTGCATTTGATCAAACCCGCACAACCTTGATACACGGCGCGGGATAAGCGGAACCAACCGCTTATCCCGCACCAGTACATTCAGTAGTTATAAATCCAAGTGTATGTAAGAAACTTCTTTGCCCCTTCAACTTCGAAACTTTTAGCGTAGCAACTATCGAGAAACATCCTACGCATCTATACGCTGCTACCGATAAGACGCCCTCTTCCCGCCCCTAGCCCTCGACTGTAGACTCGCCTGCCAAGCGAGTTAATTATTTAATACCTTTTAACTATTTTCAGAAGTTCCAAAGGTGCGGTGTAAGGCATTCCTGTTACTTTCGAAAGAAACTCGACGAACGTAGCAGCAAGCCATCAATCAAGACATGCCCCGCTTAAACGAACAGTCGAAATAACAATAAAGACCTTTTAAACAGCATTCAGCGCTGCCGTTTATTTCATTTAGAGGAATGTTTTGTGTCCGACCGTCGATTGCCCGACCCCTCAACCTCTGACGCTGTCGCGCCTTTGTCCCGCGACAGAGTCAATGCGGGTTACATCCCGCTGCCAAAACTGGATCGGCTGATGGAACTGCGTGATGCACTGGTGGTGCTCAAGGGGCCATTGGCCAACAATCCATCGCTGCGGGAAAATGTACAAAACCTGCTGATCAACGAGGAAATCGATGACCGTGTGCTGGGCAAGATCAGCAACCCCATGCCACCGCCAACCCGCCTGATACCGTTTGGCTGACACGTTTTACTGCAAAAATACTGCACTTGACCTGCATTAATATGCATTGGCAGCAGTCTTCATCGATTGGCACACTGCGCAGGTTCCTCCCCCAAATGCAGGAACTTCTTTAAAGGGCTTTTCCGGGAAACCAGGCAAGCCTTTTTTTTCGCCCGCTTTTCACGGATCGTCTGTCAATGCTCGCTCGCTGGTTACCCGCTGCCATCAATACCCGCCCTGCCGAATGGAGTCGTGCCGCCATCGGCATGGCCAAGCCACCGCTGTGGATTCGTGGTTACGAGGCGGATCCTCGCCTGATCCAACCCGCCCGTAACAACATCGAACGCGCAGGCCTTAGCCACTGGATCAAGATCTACCAGGGCGAAGTCGGTACCTTCGAGCCGCGTCCGGACCAGAACCAGAAAGGCCTGGTGATCTGCAACCCGCCGTATGGCGAGCGTCTGGGTGATGAAGCCAGCCTGTTGTACCTCTATCAGAACCTCGGCGAGCGTCTGCGCCAGGCGTGCCTGGGCTGGGAAGCGGCGGTGTTCACCGGTGCTCCGGACCTGGGCAAGCGCATGGGCATCCGCAGCCACAAACAGTATTCGTTCTGGAACGGCGCCTTGCCGTGCAAATTGCTGCTGATCAAGGTCACCCCGGACCAGTTCGTCACCGGCGAGCGTCGCACCCCGGAACAACGCCAGGCCGAGCGCGAGCAAGCGGCCTACGACCAGGCGCCGACCGAGCCGCAAGAGCGCCAGTACAACAAGAACGGGAACCCGATCAAACCCGCCCCGGCCCCAGTGGTCGAGCAGGCGCGCTTGAGCGAAGGCGGGCAGATGTTTGCCAACCGCCTGCAAAAGAACCTGAAACTGCTGGGCAAGTGGGCCAAGCGCGAAGGCGTCGATTGCTACCGTGTGTACGATGCCGACATGCCGGAATACTCCATGGCCATCGACCTGTACCACGACTGGGTCCACGTCCAGGAATACGTGGCGCCGAAGTCGATTGACCCGGAAAAAGCTTCGGCACGCATGTTCGATGCCCTGGCGGCCATTCCCCAGGCGCTGGGCATCGACAAGAACCGTGTGGTGGTCAAGCGTCGCGAACGCCAGAGCGGCACCAAGCAGTACGAGCGCCAGAGCGCCCAGGGCAAGTTCACCGAGGTCAGCGAAGGCGGCGTCAAGTTGCTGGTCAACCTGACCGATTACCTGGACACCGGCCTGTTCCTCGACCACCGTCCAATGCGCATGCGCATCCAGAAAGAGGCGGCCGGCAAACGCTTCCTCAACCTGTATTGCTACACCGCCACCGCCAGTGTGCACGCCGCCAAGGGTGGCGCGCGCAGCACCACCAGCGTCGACCTGTCGAAGACCTACCTGGACTGGGCGCGCCGCAACTTCTCCCTCAACGGTTTCTCCGACAAGAACCGCCTGGAGCAGGGCGACGTGATGGCCTGGCTGGAAGCCAGCCGCGATGAGTTCGACATGATCTTCATCGACCCGCCGACCTTCTCCAACTCCAAGCGCATGGAAGGCATCTTCGACGTGCAACGCGACCACGTGCAGTTGCTGGACCTGGCCATGGCGCGCCTGGCACCGGGCGGCGTGTTGTACTTCTCGAACAACTTCCGCAAGTTCCAGCTGGAAGACAACCTCGTCGAGCGGTATGCCGTCGAAGAGATCAGCGACAAGACCATCGACCCGGATTTTGCGCGTAACGCCAAGATCCATCGGGCGTGGAAAATCACCGCGCGCTGATCACTGCGTTCTGAAGCCGCAGGCCCGGATCATTCCGGCCTTGCGGCTTTTTTTTTGCGCTGGTCAAACGCAAGTCCTGTGGCTATAACTTAGGGCCTGGCCAAAGTGACGCACCCGCACGCTGGCGTTCCGAGTCTTGTCTATGCCGCTGCATGCCGTCCGCCCGAAAATCCTAGGCTTTATCAGTGAGCAGGTGTCGGCGTGGCTGGTGGCGGTGGTGGTGTTGCTGGCCGGTATCGCGCTGACGATTGTCGTCGCCTGGGCCGCGTCCGAGCTTTACCAGCAGCAGATGCGCCAGCGCTTTCAACTGCTGGTCAACGAGCGCTACAGCCGTCTCCAGGAGCGTTTCGAGGACCAGGAACAACGCCTGGGCAGCCTGCGGCGGTTCTTCGTCAATTCAAATACAGTCTCGCGCAAAGAGTTCGAAGGGTTCGCGCAGCCCTTGCTGTTGCGTACCCGCGCCTATGCCTGGGCACCCCGGGTTTTGCGTGACCAGCGCGGTGCGTTCGAGCAGGCAATCACGGCGGAGCGCGGTGCGAATTTCTCCATTCGTGAATTGAATGCGGCGGGCGAACTGACCCCGGCGACTGATCGCGATGAGTATGTGCCGGTGCTGTACAGCCAGACCCAGAGCATTCTCGGCTCGCCGCTGGGTTTTGACCTGTTGGCCCAGCCACTGCGGCGCTCGACGGTGGAGCGTGCGCAACAGTCAGGGAAGATGGCGGTGTCCCAGCCCATGCAACTGGTGGGTGTGGAGCCGGCCTATGCCATGGGTGTATTGCTGGTGGCACCGGTCAGCCGGGCACCGACGACACAAGTGCCCAACAGTGAACCTTACGGCTACGTCATGGCGGTGATCAGCATGCGCCAGCTGGTGGCCGATGGCTTGCCCAAGGCCGCACGGGACAACCTGGTGATGCAGATTGTCGACACCTCCGATGCAGAGCAACGGGTGTTGTACGAATCCAGCAACCCCGTGGCAGACAGTGACCTGGTGGCAGCACGCCGGCTGACGCTCGGCGACCACGTCTACGCCTTGAGCCTGCGCCCCAGCCAGGTGTTCCAGCAGGGCAATCACTCGTCGCTGGTCAGTATCCTGGTCATGGGCAGCCTGCTGAGTGTGCTGCTCAGTGCGTTGCTCTACGTGGTGGTCAGCCAGCGCCAGCGCGCATTGAAGCTGGTGGAGCAGCGCACCGCCCAATTGCGTCAGCGGGAACAGGAACTGCGAGGCACCCACGGCCAACTGCGCAGCGTGCTCAATGCGGCCACCCAGGTGGCGATCATCGCGACGGACTTGCGCGGTGTGATCACCACCTTCAACGCCGGCGCCGAGCAGATGCTGGGCTTTGAAGCACAAGAGGTACTGGGCCACCTGACCCTCGAAAGCCTGCACCTGGCCCCCGAGCTGGAAGCCCGTGCCGCGCAATTGAGCGCAATCCTCGGCAAGCGCATCGCGCCAGCCCAGGCGATGCTGGTGGACAGCGCCGATGCAGTGCATGAGGCCCGCGAGTGGACGCTGGTACGCAAGGACGGCAGCCAACTGACGGTGAACATGCTCGCCACTGTTCTGCTGGACGAGCATGGCCTGTGGGTCGGGCACCTGGCGATCTGCCTGGATGTCACCGAGCAGAAGCGCGCCTATGAGGCACTGGCCGCGCGGGACCGCCTGCTGAAGAAACTCAGCGCCCATGTGCCCGGCGGTATTTTCCAGTTCATCCTGGAACCGAACAATGTCTCGCGTTTCATTTATGCCAGCGATGGCATCCGCGACATCTACGAAATCGAGCCTGGGGTGTTGCAGCAGGATGCGCGAAAGGTCTTCGAGCGGATTCATCCGCTGGATGTCGAGCGGGTACGGGAGTCCATTCGCCTGTCCACCCTGCAACTGAGCCATTGGCGTGAAGAATACCGGGTGCAGTTGCCCCATCGGGGGCTGCGCTGGGTTCGCGGTGAGGCGACGCCGGAAGAGCTGGCCGGTGGCGGTACGTTATGGCATGGCTATGTGTCGGATATTTCCGATCTCAAGCGGGTCGAGGAAGAGCTGCGGGCGCTGTCGATTACCGATTCCCTGACCGGCATTCATAACCGACGCTACTTCCAGGACCGGCTGAAGGCCGAGATGATCCGGGTCAAGCGTGCCTCGGGGGCGTTGTCGGTGATCATGTTCGACATCGATCACTTCAAGCGCATCAACGACGGCTATGGTCATCTGGCGGGCGACAAGGTGCTGAAGATCATCGCCACGGTGCTTCGCAAACGCCTGCGGCCGAACGACTTCATCGCGCGTTTTGGCGGTGAAGAGTTTGTGCTGCTGATGCCCAACTCGTCGCTGTCCGATGCGTTGGCGGTGGGCGAAACCCTGCGTGCAGCCATCCAAGCCTGCCCGTTTCACTTCAAGGGCGAGCCGGTGACGATTACGGTGTCCATGGGCATGGCGCAGTTTCAGCCGGGAGAACGCAGTGACCTGGCGCTCAAGCGCGCTGACGAGGCGTTATATCGTGCCAAGGCGGCGGGGCGTAACCAGGTGCAGGCGGCCTGACCGGAAATGTTCCATTTTGTTTAAAACATCGCATTTGGCCGCCTGGCAGCAAACGGTACGTTACACTGTTGCATTATCGTCTTAAGCGTACTATTTGCTGCCATGAAACTTCTGTGTTCTGCCTTTCTGTTTCTCCTGCTCGCCGGTTGCGCGAGCGGCCCTCGCCTGGACACCAGTCATCCGTCGGTGAACCACGACAATCGTGTGCAGTTTGTCGTCGTGCACTACACCTCGGCGTCCCTTGAGCGCTCCCTGGCGCTGTTGACCCATGGCCAGGTCAGCAGTCATTACCTGATCGGTGATGACGCCTCGGCCACCATCTATAAGCTCGTGGATGAAAGCCAGCGCGCCTGGCATGCCGGAGAAAGTGAATGGATGGGCCGCACCTGGCTCAACTCCAGCTCCATCGGGATCGAGATCGTGAACCCGGGTTATCGGGATTTGCCGACGGGCCGCGTCTGGTATCCCTATTCCGAAGCGCAGGTGCAGTCACTGGTAGTACTGCTCAAGGACATCAGCAAACGCAACGGCATCGACCCGCGAAACATCATCGGCCATAGCGACATTGCCCCGCTGCGCAAGCTGGACCCGGGGCCGTTGTTCCCCTGGAAGCGCCTGGCGGATGAGGGGCTGGGCATGTGGCCGGACGCCAAGGCGGTGGCCCGTTACCAGGTGCAGTACGCAGCCGATCTGCCGAGCATTACCTGGTTCCAGGAAGAGTTGGCGAAGCTGGGCTATCCGACGCCACAGACGGGCGAGCTGGATGTAGCGACGCGGCATGTGGTGGCCGCGTTCCAGATGCATTTCCGGGCGTCGCTGTTTGATGGGACGCCGGATGCCGAAAGTGCTGCGATCCTGCGGGCGTTGAATCACCAATAACGGTTGGCGCGTTGTTCCTACAGGGGCAACGCCATGTAGAACTGCGTCCCCTGCCCCGGCCGCGAATACACCCCCATGCGGCCACCGTGCAATTGCACGATCTCCTTGCACAGCGCCAGGCCCAGCCCGGCGCCGCCTTTCTTGCGGCCTACCTGCACAAACGGCTCGAAGATTCGTCCCTGCTGGCCGTAGGCAATGCCTTCACCGTTGTCTTCAACGCTGACAATCACCCGTTCGCCATGGCGACGCGCCTGCAAGCGGATCTGCCCACCGTCGGCTGTGTGCCGCAGGGCATTGCCCAGCAAATTGTCGAGCACCCTTTCCAGCTGCGCTCGATCGGCATGCAACCTCGGTAGCGGGGATTGTTCCTCAACCAGCAGCTCGATGTTCTGCGCATTCGCCTGCTCCGCGAAGCGGGCGCGGGCATGTTCGAGCAGGTCGCTGATGTCACACGGGCCCAGGGTGAGTTTCTGCAAGCCATTCTGGTAGCGCGAGAAGTTGAGCAAGTCGTTGATCAACTGCATCAGGCGCTGCATTTCCTCGTTGACCGTATCCAGCAGGTCCGCTTCGCGCGACTCCGCAGGAAACTTCGCCCGTTCCCGGAACAAGCCGAAGGCCATGTGCATGCCCGTCACCGGCGTGCGTAATTCATGGGACGCGCGCAACACAAACTCACTGCGTACTCGTTCAAAGGCACGCTGTTCGGTAACGTCATGCAGCACCATCACCGCGCCCAGAATGTGCCCCTGGGTATGGCTGACCGGCGTCAGGCTGTACGTCAGCAGGCGCAGCTCACCCTCAACCTCTACTTCCAGGTCTTCAGGTGCGCGCTCCAGATTGCCGCCGCGCAGTACCAGCTGCAGCTGTTCATCCAGTTCCGGGCGGCCCAGGGCGTCGCCAAGGCCTTGGCCCAGGCGATTCTCGTCCCAGCCGAGTTGACGTTGTGCCACCGGGTTAAGGTGTTCCAGGCGACCCTGGCGGTCGATCATCAGCAGGCCGTCGTCGATGCTGTCGAGCACCGCCTGCAGGCGTTGTTGCCCGGCCAGCAGCTCATCGACATTGGTTGCCTGATGCTGGCGCAACGCCTCGGCCATGATGCCGAAGCGTCGGGTCAGCAGGTTCATTTCCGCTGCGGATGAAATGGGCAGCGTGACTTCGAAGTTGCCCTGGCCGATCTTGTCGGCGGCCTTGGCCAGCGCTTCGATCGGCCCGCCAAAGCGGCGGGCGATACCGTGGGCGGTAACGAAACCGATGATCAGCACCGCCAGGCCGACCAGGCCCAGCAGGCCGGCAATCAGCAGCGCACGTTCACGGGACTTGTGTTCGGTATCGTTGATGTTATCCAGGGCTTTCTTGTGCTCGGCGATCAGGCCGTTGCGCAGGATGTTGAAGCGTTTGGTCAGCTCGTCGTTGTTGCGCAGTTGCGGCGGAGCATTCTCCTTTTCATCGAACGCCTCGAGAAAGCTCAGGTAATTGGTCTTGGCCTGGGTAAAACCGCTGGTTACCGCGTCCTTTTGTTCGTGGTCGATACCTTGCTGCAACAGGGCGAAATAGCGTTGCTTGGAGTCTTCCAGCGCAGCGGTATTCGGCTGTTCATTGAGCATGATCATCAACTGGTCGCCGAGGGTCTGCCGAAGCTTGAGCCCCAGGTCCAATGTGATGAAGTTGCTGCGAATCAACGATTCCTGGGTCTTGGCCATTTGCATGACGCTCACCAGCCCCAGCAGCAACCCCAACAGGGCGACGGTGATCAGCGCGGAAATACTCAGGAACAACCGAGTGCGCAGGGTCATCGCAAGCTTCATAGGCTACAGCTCACAGGTTGTATTGTTTGCGTTTGCGATACAGCGTCGACGCATCAATGCCAAGGGTTCGGGCCGCCTGGTCCAGGGTGTCGCTGGTGGCCAGCACGGCGCCGATATGCGCCTTTTCCAGTTCATCCAGGCTCAACGCCGCACCGATACGCGGGGCATTGTTGGTCGGCTGCTCGGCCATGCCGAGGTGGCTGATCTCAACTTTTTCCTGCGGGCAAATGATGCTGGCCCGCTCAACCACGTTGCGCAGCTCGCGGATGTTCCCCGGCCAGCGGTAGTTGAGCAGTGCCTCACGGGCTTCATCGCTGAAGCCGCGCGCCGGCCGCGCATATTCCTTCACGAAACGCGCCAGGAAGCGGTCGGCCAGGGTCAGGATGTCTTCGCTGCGTTCGCGCAGGGGCGGCAGGTGCAAGGTGATGACATTCAGGCGATACAGCAGGTCTTCGCGGAAACGGCCGTCGCGAACCATGTCTTCCAGGTTCAGGTTGGTAGCGGCGAGGATTCGCACATCGGCACGGCGCGTCACCGGGTCGCCGACGCGCTCGTATTCCTTGTCCTGGATAAAGCGCAGCAACTTGGGTTGTAAAGTAAGCGGAAAGTCGCCGATCTCGTCGAGAAACAAGGTGCCGCCATCGGCCTGGTTGACGCGGCCGAGGGTGCTTTCGCTGGCGCCGGTAAACGCACCACGGCTATGACCGAACAACTCGCTTTCCATCAGTTCCGCCGTCAGCGATGGGCAGTTGATGGTGACGCAGGATTTTTTCGCGCGTTTGCTCCAACCGTGGATCGCCCGGGCCAGTTCACCTTTACCGGTGCCGGATTCGCCGAGAATCAGGATGTTGGCATCAGTGCCCGCCACCTGGCGTGCGGTTTCCAGCACCACCATCATCGCCGGGCTATGGGAGTCGAGGCCGTCCTTGGGTTGGCGCACTGCGCCTTCCAGGGCTTCCAGGCGTGCCGACAGCTGGCGCACTTCCAGCTGTTTGGCCGTGGCCAGGCGCAATTGATCGGGGCTGCAAGGCTTTACCAGGTAGTCGGCCGCGCCGGCCTGGATCGCATCCACGGCGGTGTCGACGGCCGAGTGGGCCGTGACGATCACCACGCGCATCCACGGTGCCTGGATACGCATTTGCGCCAGTACATCCAGGCCGTTGTCTTCGCCCAGGCGCAGGTCCAGGAAGCACAGGTCAAACACCTGGCGTTGCAACAAGGCATCGGCCTGGGCGGCGCTGTTGGCGGTGGCTACGGTGTAGCCTTCATCTTCCAGGCAGTAACGGAAGGTGCGAAGGATCGCGGATTCGTCATCCACTAAAAGAATGCGGCCTTGAAGTTCCTTGGCTGATTCCATCTGTCCCGCGCTCCCTTAAGAATGAATGATGTTGTTTAGTCCCGGAATAATCGGGCAAGTTGCATGGTTTATTCTGATTGATTAAAGCCGTCACCGCGCAGCTATCTGCGCTTCTTCTTACAAAGACGCTCACAAGAGGCGTTTTTGTCTCCCTCTTGCCACTTCGGCAGTCGAACGTTGCCTTCCTATCCCTTGATCCGACCAGTGACCATCGTGCATTTCGCACGGCAAGGATAGGGGCATCGTGCAGGATGCTCGTGGTGTCAAAGCGCTTTTGTTTTTAACTTGTTGATTTTATTGATTTTTATTTTGTTAAAAAACTGGCACGCAGGCTGCAATACAGCTCATACGAGTTTCATCTACGAATAATCAGAATGCGGGAGAGATACAGCATGACTCGCCAAAGCCTGACCCAACTGCGTGTATCGCCACTGCGCCTGCAACAGGGGCTGTTTGCCAGCCTGGCCCTGATGGTGACCTTGATTGGCGGTCAGCAATTGGCGCATTGGCAGCAGAGTCAGCAGCAAGTCGTGCAGTTTGAACGTCCGATGATGACCCAGACCCATTTCCGCTCCGTCGGCAGCACTGCCGCCGATGTGACAACCCCGCAATTGGCGGCGGTTGAACAGGACTCCACCCTCGGCGACCTGCCATCGCAGGAACGCTGGGTGTTCTAGGCAATACACGGTCCTCGAATCGAGCGACCGCAGGCACTACCGCTGTTACCCCTAAAAGAAGCGTAAGGAGAATCACCATGTTGAGTTGGGCAATCACATTTCTGATCATCGCCATTGTGGCTGCAGTCCTGGGCTTCGGTGGTATCGCGGGCACCGCCACGGGTATCGCCAAGATTCTGTTTGTGGTCTTCCTGGTGATGTTCATCGCTTCCTTCTTCTTTGGCCGTCGTGGCCGAGGCTAAGCATGTTCAACTCGTCCCTTAAAGCCCTGGCTGCCGCCCTGTTGTTGGGCGGCAGCGGCTTGGTGCTGGCTGCCAATGATGGCCAGTCCCGAGCCAACGAACTGTTGAGCGCGAACCCGCAGTATCGCGAGACCTGGCAGAGCGTGGTCAAGAAGGAAGAGCGCCTGCCTGAATGGGTGTTGAACCTTTCGGGCAGTGCTGAACAAATGAATGCCGTTGAAGAGGACGGTGACAAGTACTTGGTCGGGCCGCTCTGTGAAACCGCAGACACATGCCTGAACAAGCGCCTGATCGTCGCTTTCAGCTTCGACAAGGAAGATGCTTACGCGATGTTGGTAGAAGTCCCGGCGGGCTTGCCCGCGGACAAATCGCCAACGCGGCACGCCGACTACCGTTTTCTTGGCAAGCCGGACGAAGGCATGCAAAAGCTGCTGATGGAACAGCTCAAGAAAGATCCGAATTGGTACTAGGTTCGGTCTGACGACGCTGTCGTCTACCGGCTTAACGTCCATAGAAAGAAGCGCCGTGCTTCTTTCTGTTTGCATCGCCCGACAAGGGTGGTGCATGACCAAGGGGCCGGGTTGCTCTGATCGTTTGGATCGGCGTGACCTACGGGGACAGGGAGTGCCTGCGCAAGGGCCGGGTCAGGTGAAAAGCTGCGACGCAAGTTCCCAAGCCGATGGTTTGTGGAACTTGCGACGGGCTTGCGGCTCCTATGCCCGCTTCTGTCATGCCGCCCATAGCGGCAATTCTCCTTTTTGCGTCCGCCCAACCATTTCTTGGTGTTTCCGCGTGACCATCTATCGAGAAAGTTTGTCTCCTGCCAGACGAGTTTTTCGATGGTATGCGTAGGAATTTTCAGGGGTTTTCAACCGCGACCGTAGATTGTCAAAAAACCCTGCGCGAGCCTGAAATGGCCGGTTCGCGGCATTTATGCCTGCCGAAATGTCGTATTCGAACTGACCGTTCAGACAGAAAAACTCAAAAAAACTCATGCCGATTCGGCATAGGGTAGGCGTTTACGGCATTAGACGTCGCCTCCTTGCATCGGAATAGTTGCGCCTTTTTTCGCCTGCCAGTGAGCCATATCGGCCAACTGCGGTGACCTTCTACGGGGGCAGATGCACACACTTTTTCGCTCTCGAGCGTTCCAGCTGCTGGCGCATCTGCCTGAGTCCACTTGAAGTAAGGGTAATGACATGAAGAAGGCAAAGCTAAGCCTCGCCTGGCAGATCCTCATCGGTCTGGTGCTGGGGATTGCAATCGGTGCGGTGCTTAACCATTTCAGTGCTGAAAAGGCCTGGTGGATCAGCAACGTGTTGCAGCCCGCTGGCGATATCTTTATCCGCCTGATCAAGATGATCGTTATCCCGATCGTGATTTCGTCGCTGATTGTCGGAATCGCCGGTGTTGGCGATGCGAAAAAGCTCGGCCGGATCGGCGTTAAAACCATCCTTTACTTCGAAGTGGTCACCACCATTGCCATTGTGGTCGGCCTGTTGCTGGCCAACCTGTTCCATCCGGGTACCGGCATCGACATGAGTACCCTGGGTACCGTCGACATTTCCAAATACACGGCCACCGCCGCCGAGGTCCAGCACGAGCACGCGTTCATCGAGACGATCCTCAACCTGATCCCGTCGAACATCTTCGCCGCCGTGGCCCGTGGCGACATGCTGCCGATCATCTTCTTCTCGGTGTTGTTCGGCCTCGGCTTGTCGAGCCTCAAGCCTGAATTGCGCGAGCCCCTGGTGACCATGTTCCAGGGCGTGTCCGAGAGCATGTTCAAAGTCACCCACATGATCATGAAATACGCCCCGATCGGTGTATTTGCCCTGATCGCGGTGACCGTCGCCAACTTCGGTTTCGCCTCGCTGCTGCCGCTGGCCAAGCTGGTGATTCTGGTTTACGTCGCCATCCTGTTCTTCGCCTTTGTGGTCCTCGGCCTGATCGCCCGCCTGTTCGGCTTCTCGGTGATCAAGTTGATGCGCATCTTCAAGGATGAGCTGGTGCTGGCCTACTCCACTGCCAGCTCTGAAACCGTGCTGCCGCGTGTGATCGAGAAGATGGAAGCCTACGGCGCGCCGAAGGCGATCTGCAGCTTCGTGGTACCGACCGGCTACTCGTTCAACCTCGACGGTTCGACCCTGTACCAGAGCATCGCGGCGATCTTTATCGCCCAGCTGTATGGCATCGACCTGTCGATTGGCCAGCAACTGATGCTGGTGCTGACCCTGATGGTCACCTCCAAAGGCATCGCCGGCGTGCCGGGCGTGTCCTTCGTGGTGCTGCTGGCGACCCTGGGCAGCGTGGGCATTCCGCTGGAAGGCCTGGCGTTCATCGCCGGTGTCGACCGCATCATGGACATGGCCCGTACCGCACTGAACGTGATCGGTAACGCCCTGGCCGTACTGGTCATCTCCCGTTGGGAAGGCATGTACGACGATGCCAAGGGCGAGCGCTACTGGAACTCCCTGCCGCACTGGCGCACCAAGCAAGCACTGCCGGCCGGCGAGACCACTCGCGGCTGACCGCCAGGACTGGCTCCTACACAAACCCCGGAAAATCCGGGGTTTGTCGTTTCTGCCAGCCCCGCTATCATTCGCCCCATCTTT
This sequence comes from Pseudomonas sp. K5002, assembly GCF_013386655.1. Taxonomy (NCBI): domain Bacteria; kingdom Pseudomonadati; phylum Pseudomonadota; class Gammaproteobacteria; order Pseudomonadales; family Pseudomonadaceae; genus Pseudomonas; species Pseudomonas sp. K5002. The sequence goes on from NZ_JACARK010000050.1 coordinate 13,854, forward strand.
CGGGGGATTCAACTGATGCTCAATGGCCTGTGGCTTGGCTTCTTTATCGTGGCGATGGTGTCTGCGCTGGCGCAATGGCTGATCGGCGGGAATGCCGGGATCTTTGCGGCCATGGTGGAAAGCATTTTCGCCATGGCCAAGCTGTCGGTCGAGGTGATGGTGTTGCTGTTCGGCACCCTGACCTTGTGGCTGGGCTTCCTGCGTATCGCCGAGAAAGCCGGGATCGTCGACTGGCTGGCCAAGGCCCTGGGGCCGCTGTTCCGGCGCCTGATGCCGGAAGTGCCTGCCGGTCATCCGGCCATCGGCTTGATCACGCTCAACTTCGCCGCCAACGGCCTGGGCCTCGATAACGCCGCTACGCCCATCGGCCTCAAGGCCATGAAGGCGCTGCAAGAGCTCAACCCTATCCCCAATACCGCCAGCAACGCGCAGATCCTGTTTCTGGTACTCAACGCGTCTTCCCTGACCCTGCTGCCGGTCACCATCTTCATGTACCGCGCCCAGCAAGGTGCGGCGGACCCGACGCTGGTGTTCCTGCCGATCCTGCTGGCCACCAGCGCCTCGACCCTGGTGGGCCTGTTGTCGGTGGCGGTGATGCAACGCCTGCGGCTGTGGGACCCGGTGGTGCTGGCGTATCTGATTCCGGGTGCGCTGGTACTGGGTGGCTTCATGGCCTTGCTGGCGACGCTCTCAGCCACTGCGCTGGCGGGCCTGTCGTCGATCCTCGGCAACCTCACGCTGTTCGGGCTGATCATGTTGTTCCTGGTGATCGGCGCGCTGCGCAAGGTGAAAGTCTACGAGGCGTTTGTCGAAGGTGCCAAAGAGGGCTTCGACGTTGCCAAGAACCTGCTGCCGTACCTGGTGGCGATGCTGTGTGCAGTGGGCGTGTTGCGGGCGTCCGGCGCGCTGGATTTCGGCCTGGAAGGCATTCGCCACGTGGTGGCCTGGACCGGCATGGACACGCGCTTTGTCGATGCGCTGCCGACCGCGATGGTCAAGCCGTTCTCCGGCAGTGCGGCGCGGGCGATGTTGATTGAGACCATGCAGACCCAGGGCGTGGACAGCTTCCCGGCGCTGGTGGCGGCGACGATTCAGGGCAGCACCGAGACCACGTTCTATGTGTTGGCGGTGTACTTTGGCTCGGTGGGAATCCAGCGGGCACGGCATGCGGTGGGGTGTGCGTTGTTGGCGGAGTTTGCTGGTGTGGTGGCGGCGATTGCGGTGTGCTACTGGTTCTTCGGCTAAGACCTGAATCCCTGTGGCGAGGGAGCTTGCTCCCGTTGGGCCGCGAAGCGGCCCCAGTCAGTTATCGCAGGTGTGTCAGTCAAAGCTCATTGACTGGTTTTGGGGCTGCTGCGCAGCCCAACGGGAGCAAGCTCCCTCGCCACAAAAGCGCGGTTTCCCAGGCCGACGGCCCAATCCACCACCTGCCTGTTCAGCGCATCCCCAGCCTGACCAAACCCGGCCACCACCGCCGGCACCTTGGTATCCCCCACCGGCTGCCTCACCTCGAACCGCTTGCTGGCAATAATCCGTTGATCACTGCCGCGCACCAACCGCGCGTCCAGCCGTATCACCACTTCAACTGCGCTGCCGCGATACTCACTCTGAAACGCCTGCAACTGCCCGCCCAACTCAAAGTCCGCCTGCAGATTGGTCTCATCGGTACTGAGCAACGTCACCCGCCCATCCCGCTGGAACCCGTCCAGCAACCGGTTACGCAACAGCACGGGGGCTGGATCGCTCCAGCGGGAATTTGCATAGCTGCTGATCAAGTCACCGTTAGGCACCACGGCAATCCGCGGGCTGTCGAGGAATTCGCTGGTCTGCGGCTTCGCCACCCGCAGCGACCAGGCCACCGGGCTGGCCTGCGTGGCGGCCTGCGCCGATGGCAACCGGTACACGTCCGAGGGATCCGCCTTCGGCAGGATGGAACACGCACTGACCAATACCAGCGCAACGGGGGCGATCATTTGGTACGCACGCTTCATGGCGTGAACTCCTTGTTCTTGTCGCTGCCCAGCAGGTAACCGCTGGGGTTGGCTTCCAGGCGGCGGGAAATGGCGCGCAACGAACCCAGGGTTTCCCGCAGCTCGCGCACCGCTGGCGCCAGTTCGTTGAGACCCTGCATGCCGCTGTTCAGGGAATCCTTGTTGTTGGTCAGCAAGGTGTCGATCGTGGCCGTGCTCTGTTGAAGGGACTGCATGGCCTTTTCAGCACTGCCGAAAACCTGCTTGCCCTGGTCGTTGAGCAAACCGTTGGCGTTGCGCATCAACGCGGTGGTTTGTTCCAGGGTGGCGCTGGCCTGTTTGCTCACCTGCATCAATTGCTGCATCACCACCTTGATGTCGCCGCGCTGATCGGCAATCGCGCCGGTGGTCTGTTGCAGATTGTCCAGGGTATTGCTGAGGCGGTCGACGTTCTCCCGGGAGAACATGTGATTGGCGTTGTGCAGCAGCAAGTTGATGCTGGTCATCAGGTCATTGCTGTTGTTCAGCAGTCGCGCGATCGGCGATGGCGACGCAATGATCTCCGGCAGGTTGCCGTCCTTGCCCTTGAGCTCAGGGCTTTGGGGTGTACCGCCGCTGAGCTGGATGATCGAGGTGCCGGTGATGCCGGTCAGGGCCAGCTTGGCCTGGGTGTCTTCCTTGATCGGCGTCTGCCCGGCCAGGCGGATGCGCGCCAGCACCCGGCGCGGGTCTTTCGGGTCGAGGCGCAGGCTGGTGACGTCGCCCACCTTGATCCCGCTGTACTGCACGGCACTGCCTTGGGACAGCCCACTGACCGCCTCGTTGAACACCACTTCGTAATCCTGGAATGCGCTGTCGACGCTGGACTTGGCCAGCCACAGGCCAAACAGCATGGCGCCGACCACGACGATCACGCTGAACAGACCGATCATCACATGATGGGCTCGGGTTTCCATGTCATACCTCGTTGAGCAGTTGAGCGGCATCCAATGCCGCGCGGCCCCGTGGGCCATGGAAGTATTCGTGAATCCAGGCGTCGTCGGTTTCCGAGACGACATCGATGGCATCCGCCACCAGTACCTTTTTCTGCGCCAGCACCGCTACGCGGTCGGTGATGGTGTACAGCGTGTCGAGGTCGTGGGTGACCAGGAACACGCTCAGGCCCAGCGCATCGCGCAGGGTCAGGATCAGTTGATCGAAGGCGGCGGCGCCGATCGGGTCGAGGCCGGCGGTGGGTTCATCGAGAAACAGGATGTCCGGGTCCAGCGCCAGGGCACGGGCCAGGGCCGCGCGCTTGATCATGCCGCCGGAGAGTGACGAGGGGTATTTGTCGGCGGCCGACAGC
>NZ_JACARK010000499.1:0-2486 GCF_013386655.1 Pseudomonas sp. K5002
GTCCAGCAGGCGGTTGATGCCCTTGCGGTCGACCCGGCGCACTTCGCCGGTGTGGTGATAGTCGACGCCTTCAAGCACACCGATCGGGCGCGCCGTCACCAGGTTGCCGCTGGCCACCCGCAGGCGCGAGCCCTGCATCGGCGAGGACGCCATGTCCATCGACAACCGCGCTTCGATGGCGATACGCAGATGGCCGACCGCGTCGATCACACACTCCAGGGTTGCGGCATCGGTGATGCGCAAGCCTTCGTGGTAAGCCGGGGTCAGGCCGCGGGCGGCGAGGCGGGTTTCAATTTGCGGGCGCGAACCGTGGACCAGCACCAGTCGCACGCCCAGGCTGTGGAGCAGCACCAGGTCGTGGACGATATTGCCGAAGTTCGGGTGCTCTACACCATCGCCCGGCAGCATGACGACAAAGGTGCAATCCCGGTGGGCATTGATGTAAGGCGAAGCGTGACGAAGCCAATTGACGTATTCGGGCATAAAAACCTGGGCCTGTAATAAAAAGCAGCCAAAAAAGGATGAATCGCAAAAACGCACAGCGGGCTGTTGGTTATCGTCGGAACAGGCTTGGCGACACGCTCGCTCTCCTTCTATGTACGGATGGGCAGGGGTTAATTTATGCAGGTGTCAGGCAGTAATGTTGAATCAGTTCACGCAATAGACGCACTGTAGGCGTCAAGCGTGACATTTCAAGGTACTCGCCTGGCTGGTGGGCGCAGGCGATATCGCCAGGGCCAAGCACCAGGGTCTCGCAACCAAGGCGCTGAAGATAAGGCGCTTCGGTGCCGAACGCCACTGCTTCGGCGCGATGACCGGTAAGTCGTTCAGCTACCCGCACCAACTCTGCATCCTCGGTCTGCTCGAACGGCGGCACTTCGGGGAACAGCGGCGCATAGTCGATCTTCACCTGATGGCGCTCGGCCAAGGGTTCAAGCTTCTGCCGGATGGCAGCGCGCAGCACCTGGGGATCCATGCCCGGCAGGGGCCGCAGGTCGAATTCCAGGGAGCATTGGCCGCAGATGCGGTTGGGGTTGTCGCCACCGTGGATGCAGCCGAAGTTCATGGTCGGCTGTGGCACGCTGAACTGCGGATTGCGGTATTCGCGCTGCCAAGCCAGGCGCAGGCCACGCAGTTCGCCAATGGCGTCGTGCATGGCTTCGAGGGCGCTGTGGCCCAGGCTTGGGTCCGACGAATGGCCGCTGCGCCCGAGGATATCGATGCGCTCCATCATTACGCCCTTGTGCAGGCGGATGGGTTTGAGGCCGGTGGGTTCACCGATCACCGCCGCACGGCCCAAGGGACGACCCGCCTCGGCCAGTGCACGAGCACCGGCCATGGAGCTTTCTTCATCGCAGGTAGCAAGAATCAGCAGCGGCTGCTTGAAAGGCTGGTCGAGCAACGGCTGGACGGCTTCGATCACCAGGGCGAAAAAGCCCTTCATGTCACAGCTGCCCAGTCCTACCCAGCGGCCGTCGACTTCCGTCAGCTTGAGCGGATCGGTCTGCCATAGGGCGCCGTCGTACGGCACGGTGTCACTGTGGCCCGCCAACACCAGGCCGCCAGGGCCGGTGCCGAAACTGGCCAACAGGTTGAATTTGCCTGGGCTGACCTGCTGGATGTCGCAGGCAAAGCCCAGGTCTGCCAGCCAGGTGGCGAGCAAATCGATGACCGGGCGGTTGGATTGGTCGAGAGAGGCCTGGGTACAACTGACCGAAGGCGCGGCAATCAGCGCGGCGAATTGTTCTTTCATGGACGGTAAAGGCATGCGCTGTCTCTCAACTTCCCGGACGAACCCCATCATAGAGCTATCTGAGTGACACAATAAACCGTTGCGGCACGTTGCCGGGCTCAGTCCTGTACACTGCACGACCTTGGCAGCCACTCTTTTCCCCGGCTGCGCTCCCGATCCTGGATTTTCCGGCCATGCAGAAAGAAACCGAAATCAAGCTCCGTGTCAGCCGCGAAACCCTCGCCGCGCTGCGTGAGCACCCGTTACTGAAAAAACGCAACAAAAGTGGCTGGGAACGCCGTGAGTTGATGAACCAGTACTTCGACACCCCGGAACGCGACCTGGCCCAGGCCAAAGTGGCCCTGCGCCTGCGCAAAGACGGCGACGAAGTGATCCAGACCCTCAAGACCCGTGGCCAGAGCGTCGCCGGCTTGTCGGAACGCAATGAGTACAACTGGGACCTGGCCAAAGCCAAGCTCGACGTGAAGAAACTCGACGGCGAATGCTGGCCCGAGCAACTGGCCGAGCTGGACAAAAAGACCCTCAAGCCGATCTTCACCACCGATTTCGTCCGCGAACGCGCTGAAATCGCCTGGGGCCGCGGCAAGGCCAAGGTGGTGATCGAAGCCGCCCTGGACCTGGGCCACGTGGTTGCCGGCAAGCAGAAAGAAGAAATCTGCGAGCTGGAACTGGAACTGCGCGAAGGCGACCCGGCCGCCCTGCTGGAGCTGGCCGCTGAACTGGCCGCGACCCT
>NZ_JACARK010000500.1:0-3291 GCF_013386655.1 Pseudomonas sp. K5002
ATGATCAGGTCGGCGCAGGCGCTGATCACGCCGGTCACGCCCACTACCAGCGCCCAGGTCAGGGTGACCACGCCGATCAGGTTGTGCAGGTCGAGCCAGCGCAGGCGCGTGGATTTGTCCTGGCGCACGGTGGCGAATTTCAGCCGGCGCATGAACGGCAGGTACAACACCGTGCCGGAGATGATCGCCAGCACAAACAGAATGCCCATGAACGCCAGCAGCAACTTGCCCGGCAGCCCGGCGAACATATCGACGTGCAGGCGCAGCAGGAACATCGTCAGCCCGCCGTTGGCCGAAGGCGTTTCCACGGCCTCGCCGGTGCGGGCGTCGAGCATGAAGGTGTGGGAGGAATTGGGTTCGGTGCCGGCGGTGGCGGCCATGATCGCGATCACGCCGTTCTTGTCGTCTTCGTCCCAGGCCAGGTATTGCATGGCTTCGCCGGGGCGATGGGCCTGGGCTTTGGCAACAAGCTGTTCGAGGTTCAGCTGTGGGGTATCGGCGGGCATCTGTGCCAGCTCGGGTTCGTTGCCCAGCAGGTGGTCGATCTCGTGGTGAAAGATCAACGGCAGGCCGGTGAGGGCGAGCAGCAGCAGGAATACGGTGCAGACGAGGCTGGTCCAGGTGTGGATGAAGGACCAGCGGCGGATGGTTTTGCTTTTCATTTTCTAGCCTTCAGACACACCGAAGCCGCCCACGGGGGCGGCCCGGTTGTTAACTCAGCCGATTACCACTGGTAGGTGGCACTGGCGACGACGCTGCGTTGGTCGCCGTAGTAGCAGTAGGAAGCATCGCAGGTGGAAATGTAGTCCTTGTCGAACAGGTTGGTGGCATTCAGTTTCACCGAAGCCCCCTTGAGGCTGTTGTCCAGGCGGCCGAGGTCGTAATGCACGGAGGCATCGAACACGGTGTAGGCATTGGCCTTGCCCAGCCAGGTGTTGCCCTGGTCGCCATAGGTATTGCCGGTGTAGCGGGCACCCGCGCCAATGCCGAAACCGTCGAGCACACCGGCGTGCCAGGTGTAGTCGGTCCACAGTGAGGCTTGCTGGTTTGGCATCAGTTGCAGGCGGTTGCCTTTGTATTGGCCTTTTTGCACTTCGGATTTGGCCAGGGTGTATGCAGCGATGACCTTAAGGTTCTCGGTCACGTCAGAGACGGCTTCCAATTCCAGGCCCTTGACCTTCACTTCGCCGGTCTGGTTGGTGATCGACTGGCCACCGGCGCCGAAGCTGGTAACCAGCACGTTCTTTTGGGTCAGGTCGTACACCGCGGCGCTCAGCAGGGTATTTGAGCCGGGTGGTTGGTACTTGACCCCCAATTCCCATTGCTTGCCTTCGGTGGGTTTGTACGACTCGGTTGGCGAGACGCTGGCGTTACTCGCTGGCTGGAACGATTCGGCGTAGGAGAGGTACGGAACGAAGCCCGAATCGAACACATAGCTCAGCGCGGCGTTGCCACTGAAGTTCTTGCTGCGGTCGGTATTGGTTGCATCGTTTTTGTTGAAGTAGGTGGTGCCTTGGTGCACCCAGTCTTCACGCCCGCCAAGAGTCAGGCGCCACTTGTCCAGGGCCATCTGGTCCTGGGCGTAAAGGCCAGTCTGGATGGTTTTCTGGTTGTAGTCGTAATAAGCGGTGGAGCGCGCCGGACGCACCACCGGCTTGGTGTTGACGGGGTTGTAGAGGTTGACTGTGCCGCCGTCACCGAAGATCGACAGGTACGAGGTGTCGGTGCGCTGGTGATCCAGGCCGAGCAACAGCGTGTGGGTGATATCACCGGTGGCGAAGTCAGCCTGGAAATTGTTGTCGACGGCGAACTGGCCGATGTTTTCGTCGACGTTGGTCGACCCGCGGCTGGTATTGCCCTCGGCATCAATGGTCGAGTAACCGTAGGAACCCACGGTCAGTTGCTGGAAAGCCAGCTCCGACTTGGTGTAACGCAGGTTCTGCTTGAACTGCCAGGTATCGTTGAAGCGATGCTCGAAGGCGTAGCCCAGCGCGTAGTAGGTGCGGTCGTAGTACTCGTAGTCCGGGTCGCCGAGGTTCTTGTGATGAGAGATGTCCCCCAGCGGCGATTTGATCTTGGTGCCGACAATGGGCAGGAACTGACTGGTGGCGCCGGTATCGTCGCGGGTGAACTGCGACAGGAACGTCAGCTTGGTGTCGGTATCAATATTCCAGGTCAGGCTGGGGGCGATGTTGTAGCGCTTGTTGTCGATGTGATCGACCTGGGTGCCGGCGTCGCGCACCACACCGCTGAGGCCGTAGAGAAACTGGCCTTCATCATCGATCTTGCCGGTGCTGGCGAAGTTGATCTGGCGGTAGTTGTCGCTGCCGTACTGCACCTGGATGGCATTGCTCGATTCAGCGCTGGGGCGGCGGCTGACCATATCCAGCAGGCCACCCGGTGGCGTCTGGCCGTAGACCGACGAGGCCGGCCCACGCAGCAGCGCAAGGCGGTCGAGGTTCCAGGTTTCGGCTTTCGGGTTGGCATACACGCCGCGTGGCAGCGGCAATCCGTCGAGGAACTGGGTGGGTTCGAAGCCGCGTACACGCATCCAGTCGTAGCGGGTGTCACTGCCGTAGCTGGCGGACACGATACCGGGCATGTATTTGACGGCGTCATCCAGGTTCTGGACGTTGCGGTCCTGCATTTGCTGGCGAGTGGCGACGGAGATCGAACGCGGGGCTTCGACCAGTGCGGTATCGGTCTTGGTGCCGGCAGCGGTGCGGGTCGCCAGGTAACCATCAACCGGCCCCCATGCGCTTTCCGCGTCGGCCTGGCCGGTAATGCTGGTCTCCGGCAATGCCACGACCCCATCCGGGATCGCTACCAGGCTGAACGTGCCTGCACTGCTTTGCTCCAGTTGCAGCCCGGTCCCGCGCAACGCTTCACGCAATGCGCCTTGTGCATCGAATTGCCCTTTTACCGGCGCGGAAGTCTTGCCCGCTGCCAACCCCGGGTTCAGCGTCAGCGCCAAACCGGCCTGGCTGGCGATCTGGTTCAGGGTGGTGACCAGCGACGCTGCCGGCAGATTGTAGGCGCGCACACTGGACGCTTGTTCGGCGGCGAGCAACTGGGTGCTGGCCAGCGGGGCGCTGAGGGCAATGGCCACGGCCAACAGGCTGGGGCGCAACAAGGTGTCTAGCGTGCGGGACATAGGGCGGCTCCTGAATGGAAATATTTCTCAATTGCCTATGTGCCGAGCGAGATGCAAAAAGTGATAGGGCTCGATGAAAATAATTTCTATTAGTGGGTGAGTGCTGTTTTTGAGGGCCTCATCGCAGGCAAGCCCGC
>NZ_JACARK010000500.1:3334-3624 GCF_013386655.1 Pseudomonas sp. K5002
CCTGCGATGACAATGGCCTATGCACCACAGGAGCCTACGGCTTGGGCGCCACCGTCACCCACCACGGCGTGTGTTGTTGAATCTGCACCGGCAAGGTCGGCAGCAGTGCATTCAGCGCCAGGTTGGTGTCGTGCAGCGGGAAGCTGCCGGTGATCCGCAGGTCGGCCACCTGTTTATCCACACCCAGGTAACCGGTGCGGTAGCGGCTCAGTTCGGCAACCACATCGCCGAGCCGCGCGTTGTCCACCACCAGCATGCCGCGCGTCCAGGCGTCGGTGCCGGGGCTGACG
>NZ_JACARK010000501.1:0-2862 GCF_013386655.1 Pseudomonas sp. K5002
CGTAGCGGATAGCCATGTCGCCCAGGCCTCCGCCACCGATCACCCCGGCCATGGCGGTGTAGTCCACCAGCACAATCGCGGTGACAGTGACCGCTGCCAGCAGCCCGCCCCGGGCTTCCGGCAACAGCGTGTGGCGGATCACCTGCCAGGTGCTGGCGCCCATGGATTGGGTGGCCTCCACCACGCCACGGTCGACTTCGCGCAAGGCGGTTTCCACCAGCCGCGCAAAGAACGGCGTACAGCCCACCACCAACGGCGGAATCGTACCGGCCACGCCCAGGGAGGTGCCCACCAGCAAGGTGGTCACCGGGATCAGCACAATCAGCAGGATGATGAACGGCAGCGAGCGCAGCACGTTGACCACCACCGACAGCGCCCGATACACCACTAGGGTTTCGTGCAACTGGCGCTTGCCGGTGAGGAACAACAGCACCCCCAGCGGCAACCCCAGCAGCACGGTAAAACCCAGGGCCGCGCTGAGCATGCTCAGGGTTTCCAGGCAGGCTTGGCCGATGTCGGCCCAATAGATGTTTTTAAACAGCTCGGCCATGGGTCAAGACCAATCGTGACGCGGTGGCTTGGCGCCGTTGAGCAGCCAGTTGCCCACCACGTGATACTTCCAGCGCACCGGGTCATGCAGGGTATGCACCCGTGCGTTGCGCCAGTGACGGTCGAAGTTGTGCTTCTTCAGGGTGGAGCGGGTGCCGCCGAGTTCGAAGAGCTTGTTGCTGGCTTCGATGGCGATTTCAGTGGTCAGCACCTTGGCCCGCGCGACAGCCAGGGAGGCATGGGCAACGTTGTCTTCATCGGGTGCCGGGCGCGCGGCGTCCAGGGCCTTTCCGGCCCGCTCCAGCAAGGCTTCCGCCGCTTCCAGGCGAATATCCAGCGCGCCGACCTGAATGATAGTCAGCGGGTCTTCACTGGCTTTTTCCACCCCGGCATCGATCCATGGACGGGCGAATTGCCGGACGAACTGCACCGTGTCACGCAACGCGGCACGGGCGATGCCGGCATCGATGGCGGCGGTGGTCAATTGAGCGAAAGGCCCGGCCAGGGTCGGCGAATCGTAGGAACGATGGGTAGGAAACAGATTGAACGCCGGCACCTTCAAGCCTTCGGCCAGCACCGTGCCGCTGGAGGTGGTGCGTTGGCCCATGCTGTCCCAGTCGTCGACCACCACCAGGCCTTCAGTGCCGCGCGGCACGAACGCCAATTGCGCATTTTGCTGTTCATCCAGCGCCAGCACCGCCAGCCAGTGGGCATACAGCGAACCGGTGCAATAACCCTTGCGACCGTTGATCACATAGCCATCGCCTTGCTGGCGAATGGTCGCCTGGATGTCCTGTACGTTCTTGCCGCCGGTTTCCGACAGCGCATTGGCAAACCGATGCCCTTCCAGCGCCAGGCCAAAAAAGTACGCCTGCTGCTCGGGCGTACCTTGCAGGCGGATATCTTCCAGCAGGCAGTAATGGTTCTGCGGGATTTGCCCCAGCGAAGGGTCGGCCGCCGAGATAATCGCAATCACCTGGGCCAACACCGCGTAGGACACCTGGGCACCACCAAACTCGCGGGGCACGCTGATGCCCCACAGGCCGCTGTTGGAATACAGGTCGACGACCTCCGCAGGCACCTGGCGGGTGCGGTCGCGCTCGGCGTCCTGCTCCAGCAACACGGCAGCAACCCGGTGGGCAACGGCCAGTGCGTGGGCCTCGTCGCGGATCAACTCGGCGTGGGGCGTGTGAATCGGGTAATCGGCAGATACAGGCAGTACAGACATACAACGCTCTCGGGCGAATGGTTTGCCAGAGGCATTGCAGCTTCTGTGCCTGAGGCGCCTGGCCTTCAAACACAAGGGTTTGCTCCCGATATACGCGCGGCAGACCGCCCTTGGCGCAGCAAACTGCCGGTTTGCTGTTGCCTGGGCAACACCTCGTCGGCTGCCCGCAAGCCACGGCGCACGTGGCCTATAGTGAAAAAGCCGTCCCTCCACAACCACCATCAAGGAGAACGATATGAGCGTTAAACCCATTCCCGAGGGCTACCACAGCATCACGCCGTACCTGGGCATCGACAAAGCCGCTGAAGCCATCGAGTTCTACAAACGAGCCTTTGGTGCCACCGAAGTCATGCGCCTGGACATGCCCGACGGCAAGATCGGCCATGCCGAACTGCGCATTGGCGATTCGGCGATCATGATGGCCTCGCCCTGTGGCGAAATGTCGTTCGGCAGTCCGGGAAAAGAACACCCCAGCGTGTGCCTGCATCTCTATGTGCAAGATGTCGACCAACAGTTCGCCCAGGCCATCAAGGCCGGCGGCACGGCGATTTCAGAACCCAAGGATCAGTTCTACGGTGACCGTTCCGGGACGCTGAAAGATCCGTTCGGGCATGTGTGGTTCCTGGCCACGCGCAAGGAGGACTTGACCGAGGCGCAGGTTCGCCAGCGTGCCGAGGCGTTGTTCAAGCAAGGATGAAGTCGCCTGGGCGACGCAACCCAACGGTAGGAACTGGCTCGCCTGCGATGGCATCACCTCGGTGCGACTGATACACCGAGTTGCCTGCATCGCAGGCAAGCCAGCTCCCACCGTTGACCTGCACTGCCTGAAAGATCGGGCTTCAACACACTTCATGAACAACCCCTCCACGCTTTCCCCCTTGCCCCGGGCGCCGTGTGATTTCAGGATGCAAGCAATCATCACAAGGAGTCATTCCATGTTCGCCGGATTCCAAAAAGACCAGCGCCACGTCAACGGTGTGGACATCAGCTACCGCAAAGGCGGCGCGGGTCCCGGCCTGCTCCTGCTGCACGGGCACCCGCAGACCCACGTCATCTGGCACAAGGTCGCCGAGCAACTGGCCGAA
>NZ_JACARK010000502.1:0-9111 GCF_013386655.1 Pseudomonas sp. K5002
AGGCCAGGGCGACGTGCCGCCGTTGGGTTACGCGCTGGCACAGCTCAAGGGTATCTATATTCTTGCGGAAAACGCCCATGGCCTGGTGCTGGTGGACATGCACGCCGCCCACGAGCGGATCATGTACGAGCGCCTGAAGATCGCCATGGCCAGCGAAGGCCTGAGCGGCCAGCCGCTGCTGGTGCCGGAATCCCTGGCGGTCAGCCAGCGGGAAGCGGATTGCGCCGAAGAGCACGTCAGCGTGTTCCAGAAGCTGGGCTTTGAGTTGCAACGCCTGGGGCCGGAAACCCTGGCTATCCGCCAGATTCCGGCTTTGCTCAAGCAGGCAGAGGCCAACCGGCTGGTGGCCGACGTACTGGCAGACCTGATGGAATACGGCACCAGTGACCGGATCCAGGCCCACATCAATGAACTGCTCGGCACCATGGCCTGTCACGGCGCCATCCGGGCCAACCGCCGGCTGGCCTTGCCGGAAATGAACGGCCTGCTGCGGGACATGGAAAACACCGAGCGCAGCGGCCAGTGCAACCATGGCCGCCCGACCTGGACCCAGATGGGCCTGGACGACCTCGACAAACTGTTCTTGCGCGGCCGTTGATGAGTGCCTTGCCCCCCGCAATCTTCCTGATGGGCCCGACGGCCGCCGGCAAGACCGACCTGGCCATCGAGCTGACCAAGGTCTTGCCGTGCGAGTTGATCAGTGTCGACTCTGCACTGGTTTACCGGGACATGGACATCGGCACTGCCAAACCTTCAAAAGAGCTGCTGGCCCAGTATCCGCACCGGTTGATCGACATTATTGATCCCAGCGAGAGCTATTCGGCGGCGGATTTTCGCATCGATGCGCTGGCCGCCATGGCCGATATCACCGCGCGGGGCAAGATTCCGCTGCTGGTCGGCGGCACGATGCTCTACTACAAGGCCTTGCAGGAAGGTCTGGCTGANNCTTGAAGAAGAGGCTGCGCGCCTTGGCTGGCAGGCCTTGCACGATCAGTTGGCCATTGTGGATCCGGTTTCCGCCGCGCGAATTCATCCCAATGACCCCCAGCGCCTGACGCGAGCGTTGGAAGTCTGGCGGGTCAGTGGCCAGACCATGACTGAACACAGGCTGAAACAAACTGCGCAAAGTGCTGAAGCAGGCGCCTCGGGACACTCACAATTGCCCTATACTGTGGCGAATCTGGCCATCGCTCCGACGGATCGTCAGGTGCTGCATGAACGAATTGCACAAAGATTCACAATTATGTTGGAACAGGGGTTTGTGGAGGAGGTCGTAGCACTGCGTTCAAGAGGTGACCTGCATCCAGGGCTGCCTTCGATACGTGCTGTAGGCTACCGCCAAGTCTGGGATCATCTGGATGGCAAGCTGACGTCAGCCGAAATGCAGGAGCGCGGCATCATTGCCACGCGCCAATTGGCGAAGCGTCAGTTCACCTGGTTGCGCAGTTGGAGTGATTTGCACTGGCTGGACAGCCTGGACAGCGACAATCTGTCACGCGCCTTGAAATACTTGGGAACGGTCTCCATATTGAGCTGAGTCCTTGCAATTGCCGTCTATCCTTGGGGGTGTGACGGCCATGAGCTATCTATTTTCCGATTTTTATTATTGATCCTTAAAGGAGTGCGGCACATGTCAAAAGGGCATTCGCTACAAGACCCTTACTTGAATACTTTACGTAAAGAGAAAGTTGGGGTTTCCATCTATCTGGTCAACGGTATCAAGCTGCAAGGTACGATCGAGTCGTTCGACCAGTTCGTGATCCTGCTGAAAAACACCGTAAGCCAAATGGTTTACAAGCACGCTATCTCGACCGTAGTGCCGGTTCGTCCAATTCGTCTGCCTAGCGCAACCGAAGAACAGGGTGACGCCGAGCCTGCACCAGGTAACGCCTGATAGGAGTCTCCTTTGTTCTTTGAGCGCCACGGTGGTGGTGAGCGAGTAATCCTCGTTCACTTGGATGGACAGGACCCTGAGGCGCGCGAAGATCCGCAGGAGTTTCAGGAGTTGGCAAATTCGGCCGGCGCCGAGACCGTCGCGTTTTTTAACGTGCCGCGTCATCGGCCAACCGCCAAATTCCTGATCGGCAGCGGCAAGGTCGAGGAACTGCGCGACCTGGTCCACGCCGAAAAGGCCGATCTGGTGATTTTCAATCACATCCTCACGCCCAGTCAGGAACGTAACCTCGAACGAGTTTTCGAGTGTCGCGTGATCGACCGCACGGGTCTGATTCTCGATATTTTCGCTCAACGCGCCCGTACCCATGAAGGCAAGCTCCAGGTAGAACTGGCCCAGCTTGACCACATGAGCACCCGGCTGGTTCGTGGCTGGACTCACCTTGAGCGCCAGGGTGGCGGCATCGGCATGCGCGGCCCGGGTGAAACCCAGCTGGAAACCGACCGGCGTCTGCTGCGGGTGCGCCTGCGACAGATCAAGGGCCGCCTGGAGAAGGTGCGCAGCCAGCGCGAACAATCGCGACGTGGCCGTATGCGTGCGGATATCCCGACCGTTTCCCTGGTGGGCTATACCAACGCCGGCAAATCCACACTCTTCAACAACGTGACGAAATCGGACGTGTACGCGGCCGACCAACTGTTCGCGACCCTCGACCCGACCTTGCGCCGTCTGGAACTGGACGACCTGGGGCCGATTGTCCTGGCCGATACCGTGGGTTTCATTCGTCACTTGCCCCACAAGCTGGTCGAGGCATTTCGGTCTACGCTCGAAGAGTCGAGCAATTCCGACCTGCTGTTGCACGTGATCGATGCGGCCGAACCGGATCGCATGTTGCAGATTGAACAGGTCATGGTGGTGCTGGGCGAGATTGGTGCCCAGGACTTGCCGATCCTCGAGGTCTATAACAAACTCGATTTGCTTGAAGGCGTTGAGCCACAAATCCAGCGCGACGAAAACGGCAAGCCCCAGCGGGTCTGGCTGTCGGCGCGTGATGGCAGTGGCCTGGAATTGCTTGAACAAGCCATTGCCGAGCTGTTGGGCAGCGATTTGTTCGTCGGCACCTTGCGCTTGCCGCAGCGTTTTGCTCGACTGCGTGCACAGTTTTTCGAGCTGGGCGCGGTACAGAAAGAAGAACACGACGAAGAAGGTGTCAGCTTGCTGGCCGTTCGATTGCCGCGCTCGGAGCTGAATCGGCTGGTCAGCCGTGAAGGCGTTGTGCCGACAGAGTTCATCGAACAACACACTTTGCAATAAAAGCCTGAGAAAGCGGTTGTGCCGCTGTGACAGGCATTCTGTAGCATTGGTCGGCGCGCCGTGGGTGCGTCTTTGCTTTATCAGATGGAGAGCGCTATGGCTTGGAATGAGCCGGGTGGCAACTCGAATAATCAGGATCCTTGGGGTGGTAAACGCCGCAATAATGGCGACCGCAAGGGGCCACCAGATCTCGACGAGGCCTTCCGAAAGCTGCAGGAAAGCCTGAATGGGTTGTTCGGTGGTGGAAAAAAACGTGGTGGTGACGAAGGCGGTCGTACGAGCAAGGGTGGTGGTTACGGCCTGCTCGGCATCGGCCTCGTCGTGCTGGCGGCCGTCTGGCTGTACAGCGCCGTCTATGTGGTGGACGAGCAGGAGCAAGCCGTGGTGCTGCGCTTCGGCAAGTACTACGAGACTGTCGGCCCTGGCCTGAACATCTACTTCCCGCCGATCGACAAGAAGTACATGGAAAACGTCACGCGTGAGCGTGCCTACACCAAGCAGGGCCAGATGCTGACCGAAGACGAGAACATCGTCGAAGTGCCGCTGACCGTGCAGTACAAGATCAGCAACCTGCAGGACTTCGTGCTGAACGTCGACCAGCCGGAGATCAGCCTGCAACATGCGACCGAAAGCGCCCTGCGCCACGTGGTGGGTTCCACCGCAATGGACCAGGTGCTGACTGAAGGCCGTGAATTGATGGCCAGCGAAATCAAGGAGCGCCTGCAACGGTTCCTCGACACGTACCGCACCGGTATCACCGTGACCCAGGTCAACGTACAGAGCGCAGCGGCACCGCGTGAAGTGCAGGAAGCCTTCGATGACGTGATCCGTGCCCGTGAAGACGAGCAGCGTTCGCGCAACCAGGCTGAAACCTACGCCAACGGCGTGGTGCCGGAAGCCCGTGGCCAGGCCCAGCGCATCCTTGAGGATGCCAACGGTTACCGCGACGAAGTGGTCTCCCGCGCCAAGGGTGAGGCAGATCGTTTCACCAAGCTGGTGGCCGAGTACCGCAAGGCACCGGAAGTCACCCGTGAGCGTCTGTACCTGGACACCATGCAGGAAGTCTTCAGCAACACCAGCAAGGTTCTCGTGACCGGCAGCAAGGGCGGGCAGAACAATCTGCTGTACCTGCCGCTGGACAAGATGATCGAAGGTGGTCGTAGCAGCACCAGCGCACCGGCTACCGGTTCCAATGCTGCTGCCAACGAAGCGAGCGCCCGTGCGGCCGCTGACCTGCTGCAACAGCAAACACGTACCAGGGAGAGTCGTTGATGAGCAATAAATCGCTGACCGCCCTGATTGTGGGCGTCGTCGTGGTCATCGCTGCCTGGAACTGCTTCTATATCGTGTCTCAGACCGAGCGCGCGGTGTTGCTGCAATTCGGTCGCGTGGTCCAGGCGGATGTCCAGCCGGGCCTGCATGTGAAAGTCCCCTACGTCAACCAGGTGCGCAAGTTCGACGGCCGCCTGATGACCCTGGATGCACCGACACAACGCTTCCTGACCCTGGAAAAGAAAGCTGTGATGGTTGACGCCTACGCCAAGTGGCGCGTCAAGGATGCCGAGCGCTTCTACACCGCGACCTCCGGCCTCAAGCAGATTGCCGACGAGCGTTTGTCGCGCCGTCTGGAATCGGGCCTGCGTGACCAGTTTGGTAAGCGCACCCTGCACGAGGTGGTATCCGGTGAACGTGACGCGCTGATGGCGGACATCACGCGTTCGTTGAATGCGATGGCGGAAAAAGAGCTGGGCATCGAGGTGATCGATGTTCGGGTCAAGGCCATCGACCTTCCGAAGGAAGTGAACCGCAGCGTGTTCGAACGTATGAGCACCGAGCGTGAGCGCGAGGCTCGTGAGCACCGCGCCAAGGGTAACGAGCTGGCAGAAGGGATCCGCGCGGATGCCGACCGTCAGCGTCGCGTACTGTTGGCTGAAGCCTATCGCGAGTCTGAAGAGGCCCGTGGTGATGGTGATGCTCAAGCCGCTTCGATCTACGCCAAGGCCTATGGCCAGGACCAGGAGTTCTACGCGTTCTACCGTAGCCTGCGCGCCTACCGTGAAAGCTTTGCGAACAAAACCGACGTCATGGTGCTGGACCCAAGTAGCGATTTCTTCCGCTACCTGGAAAAGTCCAAGTAACCCGCATGTAGTCTGAGAATCGCTCCGTCGGGCGGCTAAAATGCCGGGCGGGGTGATCCTTTCAGAAAACGGGTGTATGATGCGGCAGCCGGGAAATTCCCGGCTTTTTTGCGTCTGCATGTTTGATTGTGGTTTTGCTCCGCAGGCGCCACAGGTTTTTCGAGGAAAGTGCCCGACGAGGCCGATTGTTGGTCGTTCGTCACGTCGCTCTTGCGCGTGGTTTATGCAGGGGCCGGGTATTTTCTGCTTCACTCAAGGCTCGCCCGAGGGCTGGCCGCCCGGATCATAGGGGAATGGCGTAATGGCAACGGTAGACCGCTGGCTGCTGCCAGATGGCATCGAAGAAGTACTGCCACCAGAAGCTGCGCGCATTGAAATCGCGCGCCGCCAGGTGTTGGATCTGTTCCAGAGCTGGGGTTACGAGTTTGTCGTGACTCCGCATATCGAGTACCTGGAATCCCTGCTGACCGGCGCGGGCCAGGACCTGGATCTGCGCACCTTCAAGGTCATCGACCCGCAATCGGGCCGGCAAATGGGCTTTCGTGCCGACATCACGCCGCAAGTAGCGCGCATTGATGCGCACACCCTGCGTCGCGAAGGGCCAAGCCGCCTGTGCTACGCCGGCAGCGTGCTGCATGCGCAACCGCGTGCGTTGTCGTCGTCCCGCAGCCCGATCCAGTTGGGCGCCGAGTTGTACGGTGATGCCAGCCCGAGCAGCGACGTGGAAGTCATCAGCCTGATGCTGGCCATGTTGCAGCTGGCCGATGTGCCGGATGTGCACATGGACCTTGGGCATGTCGGTATCTACCGCGGCCTGGCCCGTGCGGCCGGCTTGTCGGGTGAAGTGGAACAACAGTTGTTCGATGCCTTGCAGCGCAAGGCCATCGATGAAGTGATTGCCCTGACGGCGGGCGTGCCTGCCGACCTGGCCGGCATGCTGCGTGCGCTGGTGGATCTGTGTGGCGGCCGTGAAGTACTGACCGCCGCCCGTGATCGCCTGGCGAATGCGCCGGCTGATGTATTGGCGGCCCTGGACGATGTGCTGGCGATTGCCGAGCAGTTGTCTGCGCGCTTCCCGCAGTTGCCGCTGTATTTTGATTTGGGTGAGTTGCGCGGCTACCACTACCACACCGGTGTGGTGTTTGCGGTGTTTGTCCCGGGTGTTGGCCAGGCCATCGCCCAGGGCGGTCGTTACGACGATATCGGCGCCGACTTCGGTCGCGCTCGTCCGGCGACCGGTTTTTCCACCGATTTGAAAACCCTGGTGACCCTGGGGCGTGCTGAGGTCGAACTGCCGTCTGGCGGTATCTGGATGCCCGACAGTACGGACGCAGCACTCTGGCAGCAGGTTTGCCAGTTGCGCAGTGAGGGTCAGCGTGTGGTCCAGGCCTTGCCTGGGCAGCCATTGGCCGCCGCCCGTGAAGCGGACTGCGACCGGCAATTGATTCAGCAGAACGGGCTTTGGCAAGTATCGCCACTGGCTTCTTGAGTTTTCCTGCCGGCCACTGCCGGCACCAAGTTTGCGCGAATGAGGACAAGTGTTATGGGTAAGAATGTCGTAGTCCTGGGCACCCAATGGGGTGATGAGGGCAAAGGCAAGATCGTTGATCTGCTGACCGAACATGCTGCCGCCGTAGTGCGCTACCAAGGTGGCCACAACGCTGGCCACACCCTGGTCATCGATGGCGAAAAAACCGTCTTGCACCTGATCCCGTCGGGTGTACTGCGCGAAGGCGTGCAGTGCCTGATCGGCAACGGCGTGGTGGTTGCACCTGACGCCCTGCTGCGCGAGATCACCAAGCTGGAAGAGAAAGGCGTGCCAGTGCGCGAGCGCCTGCGTATCAGCCCTTCCTGCCCGCTGATCCTGTCCTTCCACGTTGCGCTGGACCAGGCCCGTGAAAAGGCCCGTGGCGAGCTGAAGATCGGCACGACCGGTCGCGGCATCGGCCCGGCCTACGAAGACAAGGTTGCACGTCGTGGCCTGCGTGTGGGCGACCTGCTCAACATGCCGCGCTTTGAAGACAAGCTGCGTGAACTGGTGGATTACCACAACTTCATGCTGGTGGGTTACTACAAAGAGCCGGCCATCGAGTTTGAAAAGACCCTGGCCGAGTGCAAGGAATACGCCGAGCTGCTCAAGCCGCTGATGCTGGACGTGACTGCCGAGCTGCACGACCTGCGTCGCGCCGGCAAAGACATCATGTTCGAAGGCGCCCAGGGCTCGTTGCTGGACATCGACCACGGCACCTACCCGTACGTCACCAGTTCCAACACCACCGCTGGCGGCGTTGCGACGGGTTCGGGCGTTGGCCCGATGTTCCTGGACTACATCCTCGGCATCACCAAGGCATACACCACGCGTGTAGGTTCGGGTCCATTCCCGACTGAACTGTTCGACGACGTCGGCGCGCACCTGGCCAAACAAGGCCACGAGTTCGGCGCGACGACCGGCCGTGCCCGCCGTTGTGGCTGGTTCGACGCCGTTATCCTGCGTCGCGCTATCGATGTGAACAGCATCTCGGGCATCTGCCTGACCAAGCTGGACGTACTCGACGGCCTGGAAACCATCAACATCTGCATCGGCTACAAGGATGCGGAAGGCAAGGACGTTGCCCCGACTGACGCGGACAGCTACGTAGGCCTGC
Organism: Pseudomonas sp. K5002; assembly: GCF_013386655.1. Taxonomy (NCBI): domain Bacteria; kingdom Pseudomonadati; phylum Pseudomonadota; class Gammaproteobacteria; order Pseudomonadales; family Pseudomonadaceae; genus Pseudomonas; species Pseudomonas sp. K5002. The sequence continues at coordinate 7,992 of NZ_JACARK010000502.1, forward strand.
AGCCTGTGTACGAAGAAGTGCCAGGCTGGACCGAATCGACCGTGGGCGCCAAGACCCTGGAAGAACTGCCAGCCAACGCCCGCGCTTACATCAAGCGCGTCGAAGAGCTGATCGGTGCGCCGATCGACATTATTTCGACGGGCCCGGACCGCAACGAGACCATCGTTCTGCGTCACCCGTTCGCTTAATAAGCTGTTGATGTAAAAAGCAAAGGGCTCCTTCGGGAGCCCTTTGTCGTTTCCGCCTGGTAAACGGCACGACCCTTGCTATGGTTCTTTCTTTCGCGGTGCTATCAAATTAATGGCACCCGTGGTGGAGGGATTCCCAGTGTCTGCCGTTCTCTCATTGTTACAAAGCCGGCTGTTGCGGCCGGTGTTCGTTACCCTAGGTATCGCTCTTTTGGTGCAAGTACTGGTGGCCGTCGCCCTGACGCGAAGCACCGTCACTGCATTGGAAGCTGATTTGGGCAATCGCCTGGGCGTCGACAGCCAGAAACTGTCCGGCGAGTTGGCGCAAGCCGGCAAGGAAGTGACATCCAGCCTGGACAGTCTGTCTTCCAGCACGCGCCAGCGTCTGACGGCGGGGCTTTCCACGCGCCTGCAGGAAGAGCAGAAGCAACTGCGTGCGACCCTGGAAAAAGACCTGCAGGACTCTGCCAATGACATGGCGCAACTGCTCGCTTCGGTGGCGCCGCGCGCCATGTGGGACAGCGACGTGCCGACGCTGTCGGAATTCGCCCGCAGGGCCCAGCGCAATCCCAACGTGTTGTTTGTGGTGTATGACGACGCGGCTGGCGAGCACCTGACCCGTTACCTCAATCGTGAAAACCCGATCAACCAGGCGCTGCTGGAAAAGGGCAAGGGCGAACGTGCCCTGGATAAAGTGCTGGATGCGGCGAAGAATGATCCTTCGGTGTTCTACGTCGAAGCGTCCATCAGCCCCAATGGCGTAGAGATCGGCAAGGTCCGCATGGGGGTTTCGACTGCCTCGGTCGAGGCTGACCTGGCCGCGCTGGACAAGCGTTTTGCTGCACTGATTGCCAGCGGTGACCAGTTGGTGGGCGACAGCCTCAAGGGTGCCGCGGCTGACAGCGCGGCGGCCATGGGCGCGCGTTTGCAGT
>NZ_JACARK010000503.1:0-6058 GCF_013386655.1 Pseudomonas sp. K5002
TGCGGTACAACGGTTCGGCTTCGCTGCGGCCCAGCAGGCGGTACACCTTGGCCTGGCGCTGGCGCACCTGTGGCAGGTTGTCCGGCAGGTTTTGCAGGTTGGCCAGGCTGGCGTGCAGCTTGCCCTCGTTGGCCATGTCGTCGGCCAGGTTCAGCGATAATTCCTGATCGGAGTTGGGCTTGGCACAACTGCCCTGCGCGCTGAAACCCGCCCACGGCAGTTGCCCGTTACTGGCGCAACCACTTAACAACAACAGGCTGCAGGCGACCATCAATGTCTTCATTGCATGTCCTCTCAAGGCACGAAGGCTTTGGCGATGGCGATAAAGCCAGGGCCGGCCAATACGATCAGTAATGCGGGAAACAGGAACAGCATCATCACCACGGACATTTTGGCGGACATCTTGGAAATGTATTCCTGCAGGCGGGTCAGGCGCCGGTCATCCAGCAACTGCTTGAGCGATTGCAGCGACTTCATCGCCCCGCCGCCCTGATGCAGAAGTTGCTGGAGGATCAGGCACGTGTCGCTGAGTTCATCGACGTCCAGCATCTGGCTGGCCTTGTTCAATTCCTCCCCCAGTTCCAGCCCGGAATCGACGCGTGCCAGCACCAGGCGCAGTTCGGCGGTCAGTACCGGCAGCAACTTTTGCGCGTCGTAGGCCATGACCCGCAGCGCCTGCTCCACGGCCATGCCTGACTCAAACAGAATGCGCACCAGGGGGATGAAGGTCGCTACTTCCCGGGAGATTTTCCCCTGGCGCCTTTTGGCGAGTGCCACCAGTATTCGCTTGGGCAGCAGGTAGCCGATGATCAGGCCCAGCAGGGAGATCACAAACTCATGCTCGGTGCCGGGAAAGAACAGCTCCAGTGTCATCGCGGTCAGCCCCAGCAAAACTATCGGTGAACCGATCTGGCAAGCGGCGAACATCGAGCGTTGGCTGGTTTTTCTCCAGCCCATGCGGTTGAGCAGGATTTGGGTTTCGTTATCGAGGCTGATGGTGCGCTGGCCGATCCGGGTGCTGCCCAACTGGTGCAACCACTCACTCATTTTGTCATTGCGGCTTGGCTCGCCCTGCAGCCGCTGGGCGACCACGCGTTGTTGACGACGACTGCTCAGGATATTCGCCAGCAGCAGTGATAACGCGGCAAGAAACAATACGGCACTGATCAGTATCGCCATCTCAGATACTCCGCAACATGCGCCACAGCGCCACGCATCCGATGACTTGCAAGGCGAACGCACCGAGCATCAGGCGTTGGCCGCTGTGGTCATCCCACATGGCCATCAGGTACGTCGGATTAACGAGCAGGAAGTAGCCCGCGACACTCACCGGCAGTACCGCCAGCACCAGCGCGGTCACCCGGGTTTCACCGGTCATGGCGCGTAATTGCCGTGCGCCCTGGTCGCGCTCGCGGATCATCTTGATCAGGTTTTCCAGCAGCTCACTGGCGTTGCCGCCGTAGCGGTGGTTGACCTTGAGGCCCAGGGCAAACAGGCGCAATTCATCCTGTTCATAAAACTCGGCATAGTCATGAGCGGCCTCCGGCAGGCTGACACCCAATTGCACATTGCGCTTGATACGACCCATGGACTTTTTCAACGGGTCGTCACTGGCATCGATTCCGCTCAGGATGGCGTCCGCCAGGGTGCGTCCGGATTTCAGGCTGCGTACGGCGTGATCGAGCAATTGCGGGAGTTGTTCGATCATCCGGCGCAGCCGCCGCTGGTAGCGTACGGCGATGTACAGGCGCAGTGCCAAGGGCGGTGCCGCCACCATCACAAACAAGCCTATCCACTGGCCCACGAGCCCCCCCAGCAGGGCGCCAAAGGCCCACAGGGTCAGCCACAGGCCGAGGCGCTCGGTTGGCCGGCCGAGGCCTGCACGGATAAACGTGCGTTCCAGGCTGGTGGTCACCGCGTTGTCTTTCATGGCCTGGGGTTGCCCTTCGGCCAGGCGTTCCAATACCCGGTCGGTCTGGGCCTTGCGCAAACCGTTGCGCATCAGGCCTATCCCCAGCACCAGAAGGGCTACGGCGAGTAGGGCGAGCAGAATCGGACCGATCATCGGGTTGCCTCCTACACCGGCAGGTGACCTTCGTGACGCAACTTGTCACCGGCCGGGTTGACCGCTTCGCGCAGGAAGCCAAAGCCGGTGCGCTTGTCGTGGCGAAACAGGGTGTTGGTGACGTACACGTCTTCGCGGATGCCCACCACTTCCACCACTTCGCTGACACAGCGGCGGCCATCGGGCAGGCGCGTCAGCTGGATCACCACATCCAGCGCCGCGCAGATCATTTGCCGCAGGGTTTTTTCCGCGACGACCCGGCCGGTCAGGCCCACCAGGGTTTCCAGGCGCAGCAAGGCGTCCTGGGCGTTGTTGGCGTGCACGGTACTCATCGAACCGTCGTGGCCGGTGTTCATGGCGGTCAACACATCGATGACTTCCACGCCCCGGATCTCGCCGAGGATGATGCGGTCGGGGCGCATCCGCAGGGCGTTGCGGATCAAGTCACTGGCCTTCACTTCCCCATGCCCCTCGGCATTGGGCGGGCGGGTTTCCAGGCGCACAACGTGGGGATGGCCCAGTTGCAACTCGGCCACGTCTTCGATGGTGACCAGGCGCTCGCGGGGGTTGATCAACTGGCTGAGAATGTTCAGCAGTGTGGTTTTACCGGTGCCGGTACCGCCGCTGATCAGGATGTTGCAGCGCTTGCCGACGGCTTCCTTGAAAAAGTCGAAAATGGCCTGGTCGATGGTTTGCATGGCCACCAGGTCGCTGCTTTTAAGCATGTCCTTGCGAAACTTTCGAATCGACAGGCACGGCCCGTCCAGGGCAATCGGCGGAATGATCGCATTGACCCGGCTGCCATCGGGCAGGCGCGCATCGACCATCGGCGACGACTCATCCAGCCGGCGTCCCAGGGGTGCGAGGATGCGCTGCATGACCCGCTCGACATGGTGGTCGTCAATGAAGCGCAAGTCACTTTGTTGCAGCAGGCCATCGCGTTCGACGAATACCCGGTGCGGGCCGTTGACCAGGATCTCGGTGACGGTCGGGTCGCGCAGCAGCACTTCCAACGGGCCGAAACCGGTCAGCTCATCGACGATCTCTTCAGCCAGGCGCTCCATCTCATAGCGGGAAATCGCCAGGTGCATACGTGTGATGTATTCGGCCACCTTGTCGATCACAAACTGCGCCAGGGACTGGCGTGTGCCTTCCAGCAGATTTTTTCCCGAATCCTCGATGGCATCGATGATGTAGCGATGCAGCACCAGCTTCAGGCCGTCGTGATCAGTGTTGCCGACGTTGCCGCGCGGGGCGACGCCAAACAGCTTCTCGCCGTTCATTTGGTCCTCAGAAGGCGGTTGAGCCAATTGGTGGAGGGTTTTTCCAGGCCCTCGGAGCGTTTTGCCAGGCGCTCACCCAAGCCGCGCAACGTCTGTGTCAGGGCTTCCCGTGGGGCCAGGGAGAACAGGGTCTGGGCCTGGTTCTTGGCACTCAGGCGCACTTCCGGGCTCCAGGGCAGGACGGCGATTACCTCCAGCCCGAAGCTATTGCCCAGTGCCTCCGAGTCCGGGGCGGCCCCCTTTAGGTAGCGGTCTACCAGCAGGCGGGCATGGTCGAGTTTCATGCCTTTTTCCCGCCACAGGTTGAGTACGGCCAGGTTGCGGCGGCAGTCCGGCACGCTTTGGTCGGTGCACCACAGCAGTTTGTCGCAATGGCTGACAAAGGTGCGCAAGGCTTCGCTGTCGGGTTGGCCGGTCAGGTTCACCACGATGTGCTGGAAGTGCTGGCGCAGGGCGCTGAGCAACATGTACAACTCGGCCGCGCTGGTACGCTCCAGGGGCTCGTCGTTGTTGTGGTAGGCGAGGATGCGCAGACCGGCTTCGGCGGTGGTGAAGGCGCTGTTGATCAGGGTTGAGTCCAGGCGCCGCAAGTGACGCAGGGCGTCGCCGAAATGAAAAGAACTCTCCAGCCCCAGCAGTGCGAGGCTGTCAGCGAGTGGCAGGCCCAGGTCGAGCAACAGCGTTTGCTGCCCGCTTTTTTGCACCACCAGCGCCAGGTGGCTGGCGATCAGCGCGCCGTCGGCATTGCCTTGGGTGCCGTAGAGCACGGTCAGTCCGCCCAAATGGGTATTCGGGGTGACCGCCGGCAAGCGTTTGCTCAGGCGCCGAACCAGGCCGGCAACCTCACTGGAGCGCGAGCCGTAGGCCACGAAATCCCGTGCGCCGGCGCGCATCGCGTTCAGTACAAGCTGGTTGTCCATGCCATCGCCCAAGGCCACGATGGCAAGCATCGGCTTGGCTTCCAGGGCACCTTCGATCAGGGCGCACTGGGTGGTGACGTGTTCCCGGTCCAGGCCGATGAACACCAGGTTGGCGAACGTCACGTCTACCAGTGCCAACAGTTCGTCGAGGCTGCCGGCACCGGCGCTGACCACTTGCCCCAGGGGCGCGAGTGCGCCCTGAAGCCATTCCAGATCCGTGGTGTTGCGGGTAATTGCCAAAAAGGTCTGGCTCAGGCTCTCACTCATTCGGACAGTCCACTGCGGCGGTCGAAATTGCCGTTTTCGAGGAAATACAGGCGGTACCAGTTAGGGTCGTAATTGCGCAGCTTTTCCCCTGGCAAAGAAGGCAGTTGGGCGTTGGCCGCCAAGGGCTGCACGAGGTGCGGGGTGACGATCATCAGCAGCTCTTTTTCCTGGCGATTGATGCTGGAGTCGCGAAAGAATGCACCGAGGATCGGGATGTCACCCAGGCCCGGGAATTTGCTGACGCTGGAGGTGTTGTTGGTGCTGATCAGGCCGCTGATCACGAAGCTTTCGCCGTCGGCCAGGGAGATGCTGGTGTCGGTGCGCCGGATGGTCAGCGCCGGCACGGAGATACCCTGGATGTTGACCGCGTTGGTGTAGTCCAGCTCACTGACCTCTGGCGCGACCTTCAGGGAAATTCGCCCATGGTCGATGACGGTCGGGGTCAGGGTCAGGCGAATACCGAACTCTTTGTATTCGATGGAGATGGTGTTGCTGCCGCTGCTGGGCACCGGGATCGGTACTTCACCACCGGCGAGGAAGGTCGCACTTTGGCCACTGAGCGCCACCAGGCTCGGCCGGGCCAGGGTGTAGGCAAAGCCGCTGCTTTCCAGGGCGTTGATCATGGCCGAGACACGGCCGCCGCCAAAGCCGATGTTGAAGGTGTCGTTGTTCACCGGGAGCCCACGGAATCCTGTGGCCGCGGGGTTGGCAACATTGTTCGGGGCGCCGAACAGAAAGTTGCCGCCCCGGCCAAAGATCGAGGTACTGGCCTCCTTGAGTTTGGTGCGGCTCACTTCTACAAAGCGGATGTCGGTTTGCACCTGGCTGGGCAGCGTCGGGTCATCGGACGGCGCCAGGGCCAGGCTGGTCAGGGCTGACGTGGCCTTGCCCTTGACGAACACCATGCTTTGGCGCGGGCTGCTGGAGCAGGCCGTCCAGACCATCAGGCTGGTGGTGCCCGAGGCGATGCCGGTGAGCAGGAACGCCTGGTTGCCGTTGACCTGCACATCGGCCACTTTCGGATCGCCAATGGCCAGCCGCGTAATCGGCACCGGCGACTGGATAGCCTGTTGAGCGCCTTCACCCACCTCCAGCACCGCCGGCAGCTGGCCCAGGCCCGTGCAGTTGCCGGGTGCTGCCAGTGCAACGCCGACAGGCAGGCTCAGGGTGAGAAGTGCCCAGAAAATTCGCGAAAAAGACCACACGAAACGACTGCTCATTCAAGGCATCCTTAGCTCTTTCAGGGCGTTTGTTGGGTAACCTGATTGCCACGTATTACTTCGACGCCTGAACGCCTTGGCGCACCATTGCCGGCGGGACTCAGGCCGTTGACCGGCGCTGTACTGAAGGCCAGCTGGTTGAACTGGTAGAGCTCGCGCCGGGTGTTTTCCAGGTGGGTCGCGGACTCCGTTTCACCGGCCCAGTATTGGCTCAGCAGTTGTTCGTCGGCACTGCGCACAGCCAGGCGCAGTACGCCGGACTGGGCTGCGAGCATCAGCCGGCTCAGGAGCTCCTCCGGTACG